>CALUZL010000124.1 GCA_944325295.1 uncultured Erysipelotrichaceae bacterium
ATCGGGATATCTTCTGTCGTTTCGACGATGCAAGGATGCGTCAGGTGCTTTACAATTTCATAAACAACGCCATGAACTACAACGATAAAGAGGATCCCAAGATCTTGATCAAAACGGAGTATGTCGATGGTGAGGTCACTGTCAGTGTGATCGATAACGGTAAAGGTATCGATAAAGAGGACATCGATAAGATCTGGGAGCGCTACTACAAAGTGGATCGCGAACACAAAAGACAGCTTATCGGCAGCGGTATCGGTCTGTCTTTGGCTAAGATGATCTTAGAAGGACACCACTTCCAATACGGAGTTGAATCCAAGATCGGTGAATACAGCCGTTTCTACTTCAAAATAAAAGAAGCAGATAGCTCAGAAGAATAAAGGGACCGAAAGGCAATTTGGTCCTTTTTTCTTTCAGGGCAAAGATCAAGGCCATACTGCTGCTCAGAAAGATCAGCCACATGAAGCGTTGATGATCTGAATAGATACTCATGATGGCCAAAAGGAAGACATCGCCATCGCCCAGAAGTCTTTTTTTGGAAAGGATGATCATGACGATCAGTACCGAGATGTCAAAATATTCAAGTATCGGCTTGTTAAAGATCTGATTTAGGAAGAAAAAGTAGACTATATCGGCAAAGTTTAGGGTATAATCACTAAGGTCACTTATCGTCATCTTCAAAAGCGGCAGACTGAAGGCCAAAAGTCTATTGTCGATGAGGGCACAAAAGATGGCTGTCGCCTTAAGATGAAAAGGCAGATCATCTTTGACGATCAGGTAAAATGAAATAAGACAGGCTAAATGTTCCACATATCTAAAGGACCAAAAATCCTGAAGATTCCTAAAAAAGGAGAGATTATGATCAATTATTTAAAAGGTATACTTTGCGGTATCGGCGGGGTCATTCCCGGTCTCAGCGGCAGTGTCCTGCTTGTGATCTTCGGACTTTACGAAAAGACGATCGCAGCGATTGGGACCCTGTTTAAGAATTTTAAAGAGAACGTTCTCTTTCTTTTTCCTCTGGTCTTGGGATTTGCCAGCGGCATCATCCTTTTTTCCAAGGTCATCGACTTTGCCCTCTTGCATTTTGAAGTGGCGACCCGCTTTACCTTTTTTGGGCTGATCATCGGTACGGTACCGGTGTTTTTCAAAGAAGTCAAAAAATACGGTTTTAAAAACAAGTACTACTTGAACACGATCTTAGCTTTTGCGATCGGATTTTTTGTCTTCTATATCAATCGCGACCTTTTTGCGCGCATCGGTGATCCGACCCTTTTTCAGAGCTTTTTGATCGGAGTCGTAGTCGCACTTGCCAGCATTGTTCCCGGACTTGACAGTGCCTCGACCCTTTCTTCATTGGGCCTTTATGAAGCTTTTGTGTCTTCACTTGCCCATTTCGATCTGACGGTACTCATTCCGGCGGGTATCGGCCTTGGTGTCGGCGTCTTGTGTTTTTCGTATTTTATGAACCGCCTTTTAAAAAGACACTATACGGCTACCTTTGCCACGATCTTTGGCCTTTTCATATCGATCATTCCCCGTGTCTTGAGCGAGGACTGTAAGCTCGGCTTTGACTTTGAAAGTCTGGGCTATGTCCTTTTGATAGTTATCGGCTTTATGATCTCTTATTATTTTGGTGATATCAAAGGCAACAATGCCAAGATCAAAAGTTTATTTAAGAAGCATGGTATTTGATATAATAAAACAAAGGAGAATTTATCATGAAAGAATTAAAAGGTACAAAAACAGAAAAGAATCTGCTGGAGGCTTTTGCCGGAGAGTCACAGGCTCGCAATAAATACACCTTCTACGCTTCCAAAGCTAAAAAAGAAGGCTATGAACAGATTGCGCAATTCTTTACAGACACGGCAGCTAATGAAAAAGAGCACGCTGAACTCTGGTTTAAAGCTTTGCACGGCGGCGCTGTCCCGACAACTGTCGAAAACCTCAAGGATGCTGCTCAGGGTGAAAACTTTGAATGGACCGACATGTACAAACGCATGGCCAATGAAGCCAGAGAAGAAGGTTTTGATGAGATAGCCGATCAGATGGAAGGTGTCGGCGCTATCGAGAAGACACACGAAGAGCGCTATTTGGCTCTGCTTGCCAACATCGAAAGCGGCCGGGTTTTTGATCGTGATGAAGAAGTAGTCTGGGTCTGCCGCAATTGCGGTCATGTCCACGTCGGCAAGAGTGCTCCGGAAGTATGTCCGGTTTGTAATCATGCCCGCGCTTATTTCGAACTCGAAAAGAAGAATTATTAATGGGACTGCACATTAAAAATCTTGTTAAGGATAAAGAACTCAGAGCTTTCTATCCTGATCTCAGAAAGTACTTTAAAAAGACTTTCGAAGTCTTGGGGATCGATAGTGACTACGATGTCAGCCTTATAATCGTCGACCCCCAAAAGACCCAAGAGCTAAATCGCGAGTTTCGCTCCATCGACAGACCGACAGACGTCATAACATTTGCCGAGATCGACGGTGATGGCGATGACTTTGAAGATGAACTTTACCTTGGCGATATTTTTGTAAATCGTGCTGCAGTGTACGACCAGGCTAAAGAGTACGGTCACAGTGTAAAAAGGGAGTTTTGTTTTCTTTTTGTGCACGGACTTTTACACACGCTTGGTTATGATCATATGGAAAAAGATGACGAGAAAGTCATGTTTGACTTGCAAAAGAAGATATTGGAAGATCTCCGATGAGAAAATTCAAAGTGGCCATAAACGGTTTGAAGACTGCCTTTAGACACAAAGCGGTTTTGCTTCAGTTGAGCTTAGCGATCGTCGCCATCGTCTTCTTTTTGATCTTGGGGATCGATGATTACCAGTGGTCACTCGTCTTTATTTGTATCGGTATGGTATTGAGCGCAGAGATCTTCAACACCTGTATTGAAAGGCTTTGCGATCACATAAGCCCCAAAAGCAATAAACAGATCGGGCTTATCAAAGATATGGCAGCGGGAGCAGTTTTGATAACTGCTCTTGCGTCATTGATTGTGGCGGTATTCATTATCGCAAGGAGGTTATTTTGAAGTATCAGAATGTCGTAGATGAAGCTTTTAAGGCGATGGAAAATGCTTATACACCTTACAGTCATTATCGCGTCGGTGCCTGTGTTCTTTGTAAAGATGGCAAGACCTTTAGAGGATGCAATATCGAAAATGCCTCTTTTGGAGCGACAAACTGCGGTGAGCGAACAGCGATCTTTAACGCTTATTCTTACGGTTATCGCAAAGCGGATATCGAAGCTTTGGCTATCGTATCCGATGGCAATAGACTTGGTGCTCCCTGCGGTATATGCCGTCAGGTCCTGGCAGAACTCATCGGTCAGGACACGCCGATCATCCTTTCAAACGGCAAAGAAGTATTAGTGACAAACATCAAAGAATTGCTGCCGATGCAATTCGATATGACCGATCTTGAGGACAGAATAAAGTGAAAAGCGGAT
Source organism: uncultured Erysipelotrichaceae bacterium (assembly GCA_944325295.1). GTDB lineage: Bacteria > Bacillota_I > Bacilli_A > Erysipelotrichales > Erysipelotrichaceae > JAHHTG01. Next base: position 3,450 of record CALUZL010000124.1, read on the forward strand.
TTGTTGCCCTGATGGGACTTCCCAACGTTGGCAAGTCATCGCTGCTCAACGCTTTATTGAAAGAAGAGATCGCCATCACTTCCGCCAAGGCGCAGACGACGCGAAATGCGATCTTAGGCATCGTCCATGAAGCTGGAAACGAGCTCATCTTCATCGACACGCCCGGGATCCATAAAGCCAAGACCGAGCTTGGAAACAATATGAACAAGGAGGCTTTTGGTCAGGCTGAAGGAGCGGATGTGATCTACTACATGATCGATGCCAAAAGAGGACTTTCCTATGAAGATCATGATGTCTTAAGGCGGCTGTTCAAACTTGAGATCCCGATCTTTTTAGTCATAAACAAGATCGATCTCATCGGTCAGGACCTTTTGGCAAAGCTTCTAACCGATTCCGCAAAGGAGTATGCGTTTGCCGAATACGTACCGATCAGTGTACTAAACGACGATAACCTTCAAGAGCTGGTCAGGACGACGGTCACCTATTTTAAAGATGACATCAAGTATTACCCCGATGATATGAAGACCAATGTCACGCAAGAGTTTCGCATCAAGGAGATCATCAGAAGACAGGTCCTTTTAAATTGTAATGAAGAGATTCCACATTTAGTCGCCGTCGCGATTGACACTTTGAAGATCACCGACAAAAGTGTGAAGATCGAAGCCGTCATCATCTGCAACAAAGATTCACACAAAGCTATCATCATCGGCCATAAAGGGCAAAAACTCAAAGTGATAAATAACGGCGCTGTAAAAGAACTGAAAGAACTCTTTCAAAAGAAGATCTATCTGTCACTTTTTGTAAAGGTCAAACAAGATTGGATGAACAAGACAAAAGATCTTTTAGAACTCGGGTATGGCCGCTATGAATGACAAGGTCAGAGGTTATATCCTAAATAACAGCGACTTTCGGGAAACAGATGCCATGATCAAGGTTTTGACTGAAGATCATGGCCTTTTGACTTTTGTCGCCAAAGGTGCAAAGAAGACGACCAGCAAAAATGCGATGTCGCTTTTGCCCTATTGTGTCAGTGATCTTTTCTTTGACTACAGGGAAGGAAAGGACATGTTTACACTAAAACGGGCCGAACTTGTCAAGAGTTACTACAGTGAAGACTTGTCAAGACTTGCAGCTTTAGCCCTTATAAGCTCGATTGCGATCAATGGCTATGACAGTCATTATCGCACCGATCTGTATGGCGATGTAGCTCAAGCTTTCGCACTTTGTGAAAGCGAAGATGTCATCGGTGTCATCGCTCTTTTCATGGCTAAGATGGCTCGCTATTTGGGAGTTGGTGCCAATGTCGATGGTTGTGTGATCTGCGGCAATAAAAAGGTGGTGTCCTTTAGCAGTCACGATGGTGGCTTTCTATGTCTTGAACACTTAGGCAAAAACAACACCCTAGAACCAAGCACCCTTTATAAAATCCGCCTTTTAAACAAGATCGATTGGCCTCATTTTAGGGAACTTGGCAAGCTTGAGTTCGGCCTTGAAGATCTCATGATCATGGCTGATTTCTTTTATGATCACAGCGACTTTGATCGGCGGCCGTATACCTTCTTTTTAAAGATGAATCGCTTGTAAAAGATAATGGCGAAATTTATAAAGCTATTTGGTTGTGTATCTTTTGATCGCATATTAAGATAAGCAAAAAGGAGAAAAGAGATGAGCATTGGTGACAATTTAAACAAAGCCCGAAAGAAAGCGGGCCTGACCCAAGAAGAGGTCGCTTTGAACCTCGGCATACCAAGACAGACGGTATCGAACTGGGAATGTGATGAGACGCTGCCGGATATCTTCCAAGCTAAAAGGCTGGCTCATTTATACGGGCTTGCCCTGGACGATCTGATCGATCTTGATTTAGACCTCAAGGACATTCAAGAAGTCATCGCCAAAAGTGATGATAAAAAATACGAAAATGTCGATTGGACCAAGATGTGGTCCGAAAAGTACCCCGTCTTGGCAAGTTATCAAGCTGAAGTCGACATCGACCGGTACGCTGACGAGCTTATCAGGTTAGTGCAAAACCTTGAAGAGACCTATGGTTATGATCGTCTCGACAGCATGCTGGTCTTAAAGGATATCTTGGCAAAATGTTATAAGAAGTAGCACGGCTACTTTTTATTTTAATAAGCAGATAAATAGTTTATAATATTAGGGCTTAGGAGAAGAATTGTTTATGGGTAAGTACAGTTTTGAAGAAATAGTCAATCATTTAAAGAGCAGTGGTTTTGTCTATCAGGGCTCAGAGATCTACGGCGGTTTGTCCAACAGCTGGGATTTCGGCAACCTTGGCAGCGAACTTAAAAAGAATATCAAAGATCTCTGGTGGAAGGAATTCATCCAAAAAGATCCCAATAACGTCGGCATCGATGCCGCGATCATCATGAACCCCAAGACCTGGGAAGCTTCGGGTCACCTCAAAGGTTTCAGCGATCTCATGATCGATTGCAAAGAGTGCAAATCGAGATTCAGAGCTGACAAGATGATCGAAGAAGCGACCGGTATCAGTACCGAGGGCAAGGGACCTGAGGAGATGATGCACGTCATCGAAGAGAATCGTGTAGCTTGTCCAAAGTGCGGCAAGCACAATTTTACCCAACCGCGTCCTTTCAATCTGATGTTTAAGACTTTTATTGGAACGCTTGAAGACAGCAAGTCCGTAGTCTATCTGAGGCCGGAGACTTGTCAGGGCATATTTGTCAACTTTGAAAACGTCTTGAGGACTTCGCGGCGCAAGTTGCCCTTTGGCATCGGTCAGATCGGCAAGTCTTTCCGCAATGAGATCACGCCGGGAAACTTCATCTTCAGGACCCGCGAATTTGAACAGATGGAACTGGAATTCTTTTACGATCCCAAAGATACGACCGATTGGTACAAGTATTGGGTCGATATCTGTGTCGCTTTCGTACAAAGACTTGGCATCAGAGATGAAAACCTGCGCGTGCGCGAACACGCCAAAGAAGAATTGGCTTTCTATTCAAGAGGCACCAGTGATATCGAGTACGCCTTTCCGTTTACGGATTGGGGAGAAGTATGGGGTATTGCCGACAGGACCGACTACGATCTCAGCCAGCATCAAAAGTATAGTGGCAAGAATATGACTTACCTCGATCAGGCTAGTGGTGAGTCCTTTATCCCTTATGTCATCGAGCCCAGCGTCGGGGTCGAGAGGTTATTTTTGATGTGTGTATGTGATGCGTATGATGTTGAAGAACTTGAAGGCGATGACCAAAGAGTCGTCATGCACCTGCATCCGAGCATCGCTCCGATCAAGGCCAGCATTCTGCCTTTAAGCAAGAAGCTCAAAGACAGGGCGATCGAACTTTATAAAGACTTGGCTGAGGATATCCGGGTCGAATACGATGATGCCGGATCGATTGGCAAGCGCTATCGCCGAAATGATGCGATCGGCACCCCGTTTTGTATCACCTATGACTTCGATTCGGAAAACGATGGTTGTGTCACGGTAAGAGATCGTGACACAATGGCTCAGGTCAGGATCCCGATGGCGGAAGTCAAAGATTATATTTTAAAGAGAATCAAGTTTTGATGAAGATCGACGACAAGGCAATCGAAGAGATCAGAAACAGTGCCAGCATCAGCGAGGTGATCGGTCACTACATACCGATAATCAAGAAGGGACATAACTATGTAGCTCTATGTCCTTTTCATGATGATCACAACCCCTCGCTTTCAATAGCCGAAGACAAGAAGATCTTTAAATGTTTTGTCTGCGGTAAAGGTGGCAATGTCTTCAACTTTGTCATGGATTATACAAAGTGCAGTTATCCGGAAGCTATCATCGAGGTAGCCAAGATCATCGGCAAGCCGCTTGATATCGATTATAAAAAACCGCAGAAAGTCTCAAAATATCAGCGCTACTATGACTTAATGCAGGAAAGTATCAAGTTTTCAAACTATGCCTTATTGACCTATGCCGGTGAAAAGGCGATGGATTATCTTTTGCGGCGTGGCATTCAAAAGGAGATGATCGATTATTTTGAGATCGGATATAATCCGGGTGGCGAAGTGCTCGGACGCTATCTCAAAAAGAAGGGTTACAGCGATGCCGACTTGGAGACAGCGGGGGTATGTCGGATCGGGGATTATGGAATGCACGACATCTTTGCCGGCAGGATCACCTTTCCGATCCACGATGAAAACGGCAATCCCATTGCCTTCAGTGCCCGCGCTTTTGAAGAGGGTGTGGCAAAGTATATCAATACGGCTGAGACCAAGATCTATCACAAAGGTGATATCGTCTACAACTTTCATCGGGCAAAAAAGGAGGCCAAAAGGGCTGATCGGGTCATCGTGTGTGAAGGTGTGATGGATGTCATCGCTTTAAAGCGGGCCAATATCACAAATGCCGTGGCGACCTTAGGGACAGCCTGTACGCCAAAACAGTTAAAACTGATCAATGCGCTCAGTCGGCATTTCGTGTTTTTTTACGATGGTGATAAGGCCGGAAGAGTAGCGACGATGAAGGCTTGTGAGCAGGCATACTCCTTGGGCTATGAGCCAAGTGTCATCGTCAACGATACCGACATGGATCCCGATGAGATCTTAACTCGGGGTGAAGCCAAAGATCTGAGGGATGTCACAAGCAAAGAGATAACAGGCATAGAGTTTGCGTTTGAATATTACAAGGATCTCTATCCTTTTCACAGCTACTCCAATCGCAAGGCGTACATGCGAAAACTTTCCGCTTTGATCGCCTTTATCAAAAGTGATTACGACCGTCAAAATTTCTATCACGAGTTAGTGAGTATCACCGGATTGCCTTTGGAAAATGAAAAGCAGGCAAAAAAAGAGTATAATATTATGCGTCAGCAACCCCAAATGAAAAAAGAGACATTGGATGGCCTGACGAAAGCGGAATACACGATCATCAAACAGACGATGACGTCAAAAAAAGCCCTGGACAAGTTCCGAAGGGAACTGGGTTGTCTTTACAGCGAAGAGTGTGAGCGCCTTATCGAAGAGGTCATCGACGATTACAGGCGCTATGGTGACATTGACGCCGCACGGCTGCTAGATGAGATCAGCGACGACAGTATCAAAGACTTGCTTATAAAGATCGAGATGACAGAGGAGATCGGCAGCGAATACAAAGAAGATATCTTTGAAGGTGCGATCTTAAAAGTAAAAGAGACGATCAAAAAAGCGAGATTGGAAGATCTGAAGATAAAGATCAAAGAGACAAGTGGCGCCAAGATGAGTGAATATCTTCGCGAATACACGGATCTGATCAAAGAATTGGGAGGGAAGAGAAATGGCCGGTAAGATCAATACAAAAGGAATGGAAACCCTTGAGGATCTGAAAGAAGAAGTTAAAAAAATCTACGAAAAAGACGGTTCCATAAAACAAAAAGACATCATTGAAGCACTGGATCACTTTGATGTCGATGACAGCGATGTCGAGGCATTTTACGATTGGCTCGCCGATGAGAGTATCGACATGGAAGTTGAAGAGGATGATGCCGACTTCGCTTTGACAAGCGATGACGATTTTTTGGATGATGGCGATGATGGTGACGTCGATGATGATGACGATCTTGTCGAAGACATCGATCCGGCAACTTTATCATCGATATCTGACAGCGCCATTGCGCACTCTAAAGTCAACGATCCGGTAAAGATGTATCTAAAAGAGATCGGCAGGGTAAACCTCTTGACCGCTGATCAGGAGATCGAGATCGCCAAAAGGATCGAACAGGGCGATGAAGAAGCCAAGAAGACTTTGATATCGGCTAACCTGAGACTGGTGGTATCGATCGCTAAGAAGTATACCGGCCGCGGGATGTTGTTTTTGGACCTGATCCAGGAGGGGAATATGGGACTTATCAAAGCTGTTGAGAAATTTGACTACCGCAAAGGTTTCAAGTTTTCGACCTATGCTACCTGGTGGATCAGACAGGCGATCACAAGAGCGATAGCTGATCAGGCCCGGACGATAAGGATACCGGTCCACATGGTCGAGACGATCAACAAGATGACGCGCATCCAAAGACAGCTCGTCCAAGAGTTGGGCCGTGATCCTACGGCAGAAGAGATCAGTGCCAAGATGGAAAACCTTTCGGCGGAAAAAGTAAGAGAGATCCAAAAGATCGCCCTTGATCCGGTATCTTTAGAGACACCAATCGGTGAAGAGGACGATTCTCACCTCGGTGACTTCATCGAAGACAAGGATGCCATGTCACCTGATCAATTTGCCAATAATCAGCTTTTGCGTGATGAGATCGATGCCGTTTTAAAGACGCTTACGGAAAGAGAAGAAAAAGTGTTGCGTTTGCGTTTCGGTCTTGAAGATGGCAGAACGCGGACTTTGGAAGAAGTCGGCAAAGAGTTCGATGTCACCAGAGAGAGGATCAGACAGATCGAGGCCAAGGCACTGCGCAAACTCAAAAATCCGACGAAATCAAAAAGACTTAAAGAATTTATTAACGAAAGAGATTGATGAATATATCTAAAAGGTTAAAAAGTTTGGCTGCTTTTATCGAGCATGATGCGATCGTCTACGATGTCGGTTGCGATCATGCCCTTTTATCATGTTTTCTTGTCAAAGAGAAAATAGCTAAAAAAGTCTATGCCGGCGACAATAAAGAAGGACCACTTTTAAAGGCTAAAGAGAATATAGAAGCTTATGGGTTAAGTGAGCTTGTCATCCCGATCTTGGGCGAAGGTCTAAAAAAAGCCCCGGCTGATGTCGATACGGTCATAATTGCCGGGATGGGCTTCAATACCACTAAGACGATCTTAGATGATGCAGATCTAAGCCGTTTTAAAAAGGTCATCGTTCAGATCAATAAGGATGTCGATAAGCTGAGGCAGTATATCAGTGACAGGGGATATACGATCATCGATGAGTTAGTCGTCGCAGATGGTTTTTACTATGAGATCGTCGTCTTTGACAATACTCCGCATCCAAAATACAGTGCCCTAGAGATAAAATACGGGCCCATCCTTTTAAAGAAACGTGATAAAGTATTCATAAATTATCTTAAATATAAAAAGAACAAACTGGAAGTTATCTTGGTAAGACACGAAGATGAAAAACTCAAAGCGGCGCTAAAAGAGATCGAAACGATCATTAGCGGCTAGGCAAATGACACCATATCGTATATATTGTAGTTATGATTGAAACGGTTATATTTGATCTTGATGGTCTACTTATCGATAGCGAGCGCTCTTTCTATGAGATGGATGAAAGATTTTTGAAGCGTTTTGGCAAATCTTTTACCTTAGAGGAATACGTTAAGGATTATTGCGGGCGGACGGTAAACGCCAATATCGAGCGCTTTATAGTGAAATATGATCTTCCGATAACTCTTGGTGAAGGCCTTTTGATCATAAACGAAGAGATCGCTAAAGAGACAACTAAAGGCATACCTTTAAAAAAGGGAGCTTTGGAGCTTTTACAATACTTAAAGGAAAAGGGCTACAAGGTCGCCCTGGCGACCTCAAGTGTCAAAGAGCGGGCCCTGACTTTGCTTTCAAAAAACGGTGTTGACAGCTATTTTGACGATTATGTGTTCGGTCCGGAAGTAAAACGCGGTAAACCCTATCCGGATGTCTTTTATAAAGCGGCAGCCAAGGTCGGTTCTGATCCTTTAAACTGTTTGGTCTTAGAGGACAGTGAAGCCGGGATAAAGGCCGCCAGCAGTGCCGGCATGAGCGTCATCTGCATACCGGATCTCAAGGTGCCATCTGACCCTTTTTGTAAAATGGCTGATGCGATCTTGACGTCGCTTTTCGATGTGATCGATTACCTAAAAGTGAAAGAATAAAAAAGACGCCTAAGCGTCGATTATTTAATAGTGTTTACAGCTTTTGCCAGACGTGATTTCTCGCGGGCAACGTAGTTTTTGTGTTTCAGATTATGACCCTGAGCTCTATCAAGAAGGGCGCTGCATTCATTGTATGCTTTGACAGCTTCTTCTTTATTGCCGCTTTCCACAAGTGTCAGAACTTTCTTGATCGCTGTCTTTAAACGGCTGCGATCTGCGGTATTTTGCAGGTTTTTCTTGGCGTTTGTAAGAGCTCTTTTTTTCTGAGATTTAATATTTGCCATAGTTCCTCCTTTTTTGTGCTTATAGATTATAGCATAATTACCCGCGTTGTAGGCAATATTTTTGTGTTATAATACACTCGTTATGGAAAAATGTCGCATTGTGTTTATGGGAACGCCGGCTTTTGCCGCCAATATCCTCGAAGGTCTTTTGCAGGATCAAAGAGAAATCGTGGCCGTCGTGACGCAAACGGATAAAAAAGTCGGCAGGAAGCAGATTCTTACGCCCTCGCCGGTCAAAGAAGTGGCGATGGCCCATGGTATCCCCGTCCTTCAACCATTTAAGGTTCGAAAAGAATACGAAGAGATCTTGAACTTTAAACCGGATCTTATCTTGGTTTGTGCTTATGGGCAGATCATTCCAAAGGCGCTTTTGGACTATCCGCGTTTTGGTTGTATCAATACCCACGGTTCGCTTTTGCCAAAGTATCGCGGCGGAGCACCGATCCAAAGGGCGATCATGAATGGTGAGACCACTACCGGCATCACGTTGATGTACATGTCTGAAAAGATGGATGAGGGCGATATCCTCTTTAAAAAGGAAGTGGCAATAAGTGACGATGATACCAGTGCGACCTTATTTGCCAAGATGAGTAGTGTCGCCCTTCAAGAGCTGCGCTTGCACCTTGACGATATCATCACTTCAAACATCGCACCTATCTCACAGGATGAAAGTGAAGCCACATATGCCTACAATCTTAAAAAAAGCGACGAATATATCGATTTTGGAGACAGTGCTAAAAAAGTCTACGATCACATAAGAGGGCTTTTGGACGATCCGGGAGCATACGCGATCATAGATGATAAAAAGTATAAATTTCACAAAGTACGCTATCTGCATGAAGTATTAGGAAAACCCTATGAAGTTATCGGCATGTACGATGAAGCGCTGGCGATCGGTTGCAAAGATGGGACGCTGCTTGTCGATATCATCCAAAGCGAAGGAAAAAAAGCGATGCGGGCCAAGGATTTTTTTAACGGTCTAGGAAAGGCCCTTGTCGGTAAGAGTTTCAGCAAATGTCCGCAAGAAGATTAGTTTTAGATGCGCTTTTGATCGCCATGATGATCGCGGTCACTTCTTTTATCGCGATCCCGATCGGTGTCTATGGTTATATCAATCTCAGTGACAGTTTGATCATGATCTTCAGTGAGATCGTCCCCCTTGGCGACGTCTTTGTCGTCAGTGCTCTGGGTTGTGCTCTGAGCGATCTTTTTTTGGGCTATGGACACTATGCGTTATTTACTTTTTTGATAAAGGGCACGGAAGCCATTATCATCTATAAGCTGAATCATGAAAGACGCCACAGGGAAGTGGGCTATCTTGCCGGTGCTGTTTTTATGATCTTTGGCTATGGTTTTAGTGATGTGATACTTTCTGGGAACATCGGGATGTTTATACCCTCGGCAATCGCTAACTTGCCCCAAGCGGTATTGTCGTTTGTGATCGGGGCTGTCTTGTATAGGACTTTAGGAAGATTATTTGTGAGGTTGGATTATGGATCAGAAACACATTAGAAATTTCTCGATCATCGCTCATATCGATCATGGCAAGTCGACATTGGCCGATCGCATCTTGGAAATGACCGATACCGTATCAAAAAGAGAGATGCAAGATCAGATCCTCGACTCACTCGATCTTGAAAGGGAAAGAGGCATCACGATCAAATTGAATGCGGTCGAACTTCATTACAAAGCTAAGGATGGTCAAGATTATATCTTTCATCTGATCGATACACCCGGTCATGTCGACTTCAGTTATGAGGTCTCAAGATCGCTGGCAGCTTGTGATGGGGCGATCTTGGTCGTCGATGCGACCCAGGGTATCGAAGCTCAGACCCTGGCCAACGTCTATCTCGCTTTAGACAACAACTTAGAGATCCTTCCTGTCATAAACAAGATCGATCTGCCCAATGCGGATATTGAAAGGGTAAAGAAGGAGATCGAAGATGTGATTGGTCTTGACTGCAGCGATATTCCGCTGATCAGTGCCAAATCCGGACAGGGTGTCGACAAAGTCTTAGAAGATATCGTCAAAAAACTGCCTGCGCCAAGTGGTGATGAAAAGGAACCGCTTAAGGCTTTGATATTTGACAGCTATTACGATGCCTATCGAGGTGTCGTTGCCAGCGTCTGTATCAAGGATGGCAAGATACGCGTTGGTGACAAGATCCTCTTTATGCAAAGCGGCAAGCAATATGAAGTCATCGAACTGGGTATCAAAAACCCCAAAGAAGTCAAAAGGAACGTTTTAAAGGCCGGAGAAGTCGGTTATGTGGCTTGCAGCATCAAGTCGATCCGCGATGTCCACGTCGGTGATACGATCACGACAGTCGATAACGCGGCCAGAGAGCCTTTAAGCGGTTATCGCAAGATGAACCCGATGGTTTATTGTGGCCTTTACCCGACAGACAATGCACGTTATAACGACCTCAGGGATGCGCTTGAGAAATTACAACTGAACGATTCATCACTGACCTATGAGCCTGAGACCTCAAAAGCTCTCGGTTTCGGTTTTCGTTTAGGCTTTTTGGGACTTTTGCATATGGAAGTCGTCCAAGAGCGTTTAGAGCGGGAATATAATCTCAAACTCATCGCGACGGCACCTTCAGTCGTCTATCATGTCTACAAGACGGATGGAACGATGTTGGCGATCGATAACCCGAGCCTTATGCCGGAAGCGACGTTAGTTGACTATATCGAAGAGCCTTATGTCAAGGCGATGATCATGGTCCCTAGCGAATATATTGGAGCCGTCATGGAGCTTTCTCAAAACAAGCGGGGGATCTATATCGATATGCAATACATCGATGACAACCGCAATCAATTACACTACGAGATGCCTTTAAGCGAGGTCATTTTTGAATACTTTGACAAACTGAAAAGCGTATCCAAGGGTTATGCTTCTCTTGACTATGAACTGATCGGCTATCGCAAAAGTGATCTTGTCAAGATGGACATTTTAATAAACGGCGATGTCGTCGATGCGCTGAGTATTATTGTCCACCGCGACTTGGCCTATAAGCGCGGTCAGGCGATAACAGTCAAATTGAAGGAACTCTTACCACGCCAGCAGTTTGAGATACCGATCCAAGCCGCTATCAACAAAAAGATCATCGCCCGCACAAATATCAAATCGCTCAGGAAAAACGTTTTGGCCAAGTGCTATGGCGGCGACATCACCCGCAAGAAGAAATTGCTCGAGAAACAAAAAGAAGGAAAGAAACGTATGAAGGCCGTCGGCAGCGTGGAGATCCCTCAAGAGGCTTTCATGGCGGTTTTGAGCATGGATGATGATAACTGAGAAGACGGCTTTATACATCCATGTCCCTTTTTGTGAACACATCTGTCATTATTGCGATTTCTGTCATTTCCGCTACAGTGACGATCTGGCAAAAAGGTGGCTTGAAGCTTTTAGAAAAGAATTTTTCACAAAAGTGGGGTTTAAAGCCCGAACTATTTATCTTGGCGGTGGAACACCGACGGCTTTAAGTAGTGAACTTTTGGCGGAATTTTTAAATATTGTCGACAACGCCTACAGTGACGGGATCGAATATACCGTTGAGATCAATCCTGAGACTTTTGATAGGACCAAGGCCGAGCTTTTAAAGGCGCATCATGTGAATCGGGCCAGCATCGGTCTCATCTCAGCAGATGATGGCGAACTTTCACTTTTAGGTCGCCGGCATCTTTTTGTGGATGTCAAAAGGACCGTCGATCTTTTAAATGAGGTCGGTATAGACAATTATTCTTTAGATATCCTCTACTCCTTTCCGACACAGACCCTGACATCCTTTAAAAATACTTTGCACAGAGCTTTAAGCTTAAAACCTAAACATTTTTCACTGTACTCTTTGACTATCGAAGAGAATACATTATTTTATAAAAAGGGAATAAAACCTTTTGATGAAGACACAGAAGCCGAGTATTACGAAACGGCCTATGATTTTTTTGAAAGCCATGGCTATAAACAATACGAAGTCAGTAACTTTGCCCTGAGCGGCTATGAATCAAAGCACAACCTCATCTATTGGCGCTATGAAGATTTTTTGGGACTGTCACTCAGTGCCAGTAGCAAGATCAAAAACAGACGCTTTGACAATACACGCGACCTCAATGCTTACATAAAAGGGGAGTACCTTCAAGATGAAATCATCCTTGATAAAAAAGACAGCGAATTTGAGATGATCATGATGGGGATGCGGTTAAACGAAGGTGTTGATTTAAGGGCTTTTAAAAGGCGTTATGGCGAAGATCTCAAAGAAGTATATAAAAAGACGCTTTTGCGCCTTTTGAGTGATGGCAGTGTCCGGATTGAGGACGATCACCTCATCTGTAATAACCTTGAGATCTTGAATACGATATTGGTCGAATTCATGGATCAGGATTCCAAATAATACTTTATGAGCGCTTGGGTACCAAGGTCACCGTAACCGCGATCTTCAAGTTCTTCGAATTCTTTGAGGACTTGCGAAAGGATCGGCAAGACCAGATGTCTTCTTTGGGCTTCCGCTTCCGCTATCTGCATGTCTTTGATGAAGTGTTTGATGTAGAAACCGGGCCGGTAATCATTTGCCAGGATCTTTTTGGTAGTCGATTCCATCTGGGCGGAAGCGGCTGAACCTTTACTGACGGCTTTGAGCATCGTCTCGATGTCAAGATTTACGCGCTGACCATAAGTTATCATCTCCATGACTCCCGCGATTGCTCCGGCAATGGCGATCTGATTGGCCATCTTACAATGCTGGCCGCTGCCATGATCACCGATGTAGTTGATAGTCGTGCCCATGGCTTCAAAGACGCTGTGAACACTGTCAAAGACTTCTCTTTTGCCGCCGACCATGATCGTCAGCGTACCGTTTATGGCCCCGATATCGCCACCGCTTACCGGTGCATCGAGCATGTAGACATCTTTCTCTTTTGCCTTTTGCGCAAGCTCAATGGCTAACTTAGGGCTCGATGTCGTCATATCGATCAAAACCGTCTTCGGTTTGACGCTTTCTAAGACTTTATCGTAAACTTCGCTTACATCTTTGGGATAGCCGACCATCGTGATGACGACGTTTGCATCTTTTACACATTGAGCGATATCCAAAGCGACTTTAGCACCATCGCCAATGAGCGCTTGAGCTTTGGCTGTAGTGCGGTTATATACTGTCAATTCATGACCGTGTTTGAGCAAGTTGCGGCACATCGGTGCACCCATGACCCCGGTCCCTATAAAAGCTATCTGCATATATTCCTCCATTTTTACATCTCTATTATACTTAAGGCTTAAGTATTCGCGATAAAAAATGATCATTTGCGAAATTTCATTTATGATCTCTCGGAAATATCCTTGAACACTATCTTACAATCTGTTATTATTATAAAGCTTTTGTGCTGGGTCTTGGAAATCTCCGATCCATCACTCGGAACAAAAGGTCAAAGACAAAGGAGAATTATAGAAATGTTGACAAAAGAAGAAAAACAGGCAATCATCAAAGAGTACCAGCGTTTCGAAGGTGATACCGGTTCTGTCGAAGTTCAGGTTGCTGTCCTGACTGAGAAAATCAATCGTTTAACAGAACATTTAAAAGTCCACAAAAAGGATTTCCATTCAAACAGAGGTTTGCTCATGATGGTCGGAAAAAGAAAAAATTTCCTCACTTATCTAAGAGAGACAGACGTCAACCGTTACCGTGATCTGGTAAAGAAATTAGGTTTGAGAAAGTAAGCGCAGTCGCTTACTTTTTTCTTGCATAAATAGTAAACGCATGTATACTATTAAATAGTAAACA
>CALUZL010000125.1 GCA_944325295.1 uncultured Erysipelotrichaceae bacterium
GGCTTTTGCCGGTATCGATCCTGAAGAAGTTTTGCGCGGCAGTGGTGACGCGTATAGTGATCTTCTCGATCCCGATCTTTCCCAAAACATCGCCTATCAATACGCTGTCGCCAGAAGGATCCTTGACAAGCAAAATTATTCTGCGGAGATGTTTGTGACATATGAGTTGCAACTGGCTTCGGTTGGTGAGTGGTGGAAACAGTTGTTTGGCGAGTCGGAGGGCAAAGAGGGACTTGGTATATTGCCGACAAGTGCGACCTTCTCAACAGATCTGCACTCTCTTGGTCAATTTGTTCAAGAGGGCCGCAAGTGCCTCTACGAGACACTTTTGTGGATCGATAAGATGAGTTCTGATATCGTCTTTCCAAAAGAGGAAAAGGATTTTGACCACATGAATTATTTGGCCGATAAAAAGATCTCTTGGGTAAACGAGATGGCGATGAGAGGGACTTTGAGTGCTCACAGTGATGATGGCAATGTGCCCAACATCATGATCCGTCTTGAGGACAACAGTGCCTACAGCTTTGGTTACATGATCTATTTCTTCTTTAAAGCTTGCGGCATGAGCTGCTACTTATTGGGGATAAATCCTTTCAATCAACCGGGTGTGGAAGTCTATAAAAAGAAGATGTTTCATCTTTTGGGAAAAGAATAAACACTAAGAGCTATCTGCGGATAGCTTTTTTTATTGACAACATATAGTACAAATAATACAATTAATACAGATAATACAGAAAGGATATGCCTATGTTCGTGATAAATCTTTATGGTAAGGAATCGATCTATGAACAGATACGTAAACAGATCTTAAAGTTTATCCAAGCCGGAGTACTAAAACCTAACGATAAATTGCCTTCGGTAAGGGAACTTTCGATGGATCTCGGCATCAATCCCAATACCGTTCAAAAGGCCTATCAGCGCTTGGAGGAAGATGGTTACATATATATTCTTTCAAAAAAGGGTGCCTATGTCGCCGCTTCTGGGGGGATCGATATCGAGAAGATAACAGCTGATCTGAAGCTTCAGCTTGAGGCTTACAGAGATGAAGGTATTAAAAGAGAAGAACTCATCGCACTGATCGATGCGGTATATGGAAAGGATGACTATGCTAAAGATAGAAAATGTAAGTAAGAGTTTTGAAAGTTACGACGTCTTGAAGGGATTGAACATGAACCTTGAAGATGGTCATGTGTTTGGACTTGTCGGTGTGAATGGAGCAGGAAAATCAACACTGCTTCGCTGTATTGCCGGGGTCTATGAGGTCGATGGCGGTATGATCACCTATGACGACAGATCCATCCACGATGATCCGGATACGCGTAAAAGTATTCTCTTTATCGGTGATGATCCCTACTTCAATCGCAATGTCACGATAAATGATCTCCTTAAATTTTACCGCTCATTTTATGAACTAGATCTTGAAGCTTATTTTAAATATCTGAATATGTTTGCGCTTGATCCGCAAAAACCCCTTAACAGTTTTTCAAAGGGAATGAAAAGACAGTGTTTCTTATTGTTGGCACTGGCGATAAAGCCAAGACTTTTACTGCTCGATGAAGCGTTTGACGGGCTTGACCCGCTGACCCGTCTCGATTTTAAAAAGGCCCTGGCAGAACTTTTGAGCGATGCGAATATAAGCGTCATCATCTCAAGCCATAACCTCAAAGAACTTGAGGATATCTGCGACAGTTTCGGCCTTTTGGAAGATGGCAAGATAAAGACTTCCGGAGATCTCTTTAGCGCTAAAGATCAGGTCAACAAATATCAACTCGTCTTTGACGAAGCTAAGGACGAAGATCTCTTTAGTGATTTTGACGTCTTGTCTTTCACAAAGAGCGGTCGCGTTTTAAATCTTGTGATCAGGGGTCCGCGTGATGAGATCGTCACCAAACTCAATGAATTAGATCCTTTGATCCTTGATGTCCTCAAGATAGATTTTGAAGAATTGTTCATATACGAAGTAGAAAAGCGAGGAAGTCTCCATGAATAGAAATTACCTGCATTATCTTTTGACATCCAAAAAACATCTGACTATTTTCCTTTTGATCGTCGGTCTTTTACCAACGTGTTTCTATCTTTTGACAAGCGGCTATGAATACACTAACAGCTACAGTGCCTTCATGATCTTCAGCGGCATCATCGCTTTGGTTGAATCTTTGGTGCTGCCGTTTATCTACTTTCACTTCTTAAATTCCAAAAGAGCTTTGGATACTTACTATAATTTGCCCATAGAGCGCAAAGAACTTGTCATCACCGGCATGGTCCATATGTTACTTACGATAATCATTACCGTCTTTATCGGAACGATCATCCCGACGATCTTCTCTTTTGGAAATTTCGAATCGCTTTTTGGACTATTGATGTTTTATGTCTTCTTATTGGTTATGATCGTCACTACAAGCCTTTACGTCTTAGCCATTATGTATAAGGCTTACTCGACCATCGATGCGATCATCATAACCTTAGCATATCTTGTCTTGCCGGCTTTTGTAGTTATGGTGTTTATGGTGTTTTCTAACAACCATGTGTTTGCCTTAGTCGATATCTTCAGCGGTATCTACAGGTATCTCATGATGCCTTTGACCTATATCGGCGTCTTGTCTGAGGCTTTAGACATGGTATTGGGCTATGGCTTTTGGATTAATGGAGAAACGATCGTATTGACACTCGAGATGCTCCTTATCGCCATTGCCTGTTTCTTTTCGATAAGAAGTGAT
>CALUZL010000126.1 GCA_944325295.1 uncultured Erysipelotrichaceae bacterium
ATTAACTTTCAATTTGCTTTCTTCACCAGTATTGCAAACTGGATTTTTTGAAGAAGTAAAATTGAACCATCCATCGACTGAATTGGTAGACAAATCGAAACGCGATCAAAATAATGAAAGAAATTACGAAATAGAGCCCAAAGGCAATATACCTAAAGATGTTTGGAACGATTAAATATTAAATAAGGAGTACAAGAATGTTTAAAAGAATTATTACTGTATTATTATCTATTCTGATGTTTAGCACATTCGCTACGTCAACCATTTGTGCAAACGAGACTAATGATAAATTCGAAACTATGTTAAACAATTTATTTACCACAAACAGCAGAAAAATTAAGGCAAATAAAGAAGGAATGGACATTACTGAAGAATTTATAGAAACATATCGAGATGTTTATATCGATTATGGAGTTGAAGCAATAATCGACGTTGTCTCTGAAAAAAATATATATTTCTCAGAAAGAAATAACCTTTGCGACATAAGCCCCAGAGCTATTTTCAGCAAAACTTATACCTCTGACTTAATTTATAGTGTCGCAACAGGTACAAGTCCGGTAAATCCTAGTGTAACTATCAAACTGCCCATATTATGGTATTTTAGAGTAACTGTCAATTATGACTACAATACAGGCAAAATATCGGGCGGATTAAGAACCCCAACTATCATTATAGACAGTACAGACGGTCTTACAGATACGGTTAACGTATACGATGTAAGTTTCAGTGGAGGTGTTACAAATGGAGGATACAGTGTAACCTACAACAGTGTTTCTTTTGTTCCTGAAGCGTACGCTGACGATGGAACCGGGTGGGGGATTTGGCAAGAATATAACAGAGTAACTTGGTATGGACCAGTTACATACACACCAGCCGAGTAATGTACTTATAATGAAACAATTGTCGCTATACTTAATTCAGTCCAATTGGTATAATTTTATAAAGGAGTCTATAAGATTTTAGACATATCATTTCGCAGGATAAGGAGGGAATCATGAAGAAATTATATACAGTTATAATCATTTCCTTAATATTGATCACCGGGTGTTCAAAAAAGGAACTTACTTACGTCAAAGATAATGGTTATATGTACACTCTTGCCAATGAAAAAGGTGATTCTTGGCTGTTAGTTCGTCTTGATCCCACTGATGATATGACGATCACATCTCTTAGCATCGTCGCCTATCAAAAAGAGGCACCGGGCGAAAGTGTTTCCGAAAAGCTGAGTTTGGAAAATCCGAAAGGCGATGATTTTGAAAGTACCTTTTGTGAGTATTCGCTCAGTGATTATGGCGATGAGTACGCTGAAAGGATCCTCATAAATTTCTTTGTGGATGGCGATCTCACTGATCATCAACAGCTTGTGGAATATTTAGGTCTTAAAGATGAGCTTGAAGATGGCATCTTGAGTGATGATGAACTTAAAAATGCTCAAGACTTTCGCTATAAAGACCTCTTTGAAGGAGAGTTCACCGATGTCATATCGGCACTTGGCGATATTTGAATCCATCTTTAGACGAGTACTTTAAAAGGATATAGATGGCTGCTGGCAGATGCTATATCCTTTTTCTTTACTCTTTATTGTTTGTGAGGTTTTCCTTTGCTACCGTCAACATGAGTTTGATGCGGTTGAGCTGGTTTACTTCGCTGGCACCGCTGTCATAATCGATTGCCACCAGATTGGCATCCGGATAGAGTTCACGCAGTTTTTTCATGACGCCTTTGCCGACGACATGATTTGGCAAACAACCAAACGGTTGCGTGCAGACGATGTTGAGACAGCCATCATGGATCAGTTCGAGCATCTCTCCGGTTAAAAACCAACCCTCGCCCGTCTGATTGCCAAGTGAGACGATCTCTTTGGCCATATCGGCAAGTTTAGTGATCTTTGACGGGGTGCTGAAATGGCGGCTTTTCTTGAGCGGTTCATTGACGTAACTTCTGAACTTATCCATGAGTTTCATGCCCATGGCGGCAAAGGTTGCTGTCGATTCTTTACCACCTAAATGATCAGCTTTAAACTTTGTATTGAAGAAACAATAGTATAAAAAGTCGATGAGATCGGGAACGACAGCTTCAGCCCCTTCCTTCTCTAAGAGATCGACGATGTGGTTGTTGGCGGCAGGTGAAAATTTGACCAATATCTCGCCAACGATACCGACTTTCGGTTTGACCTCATCACTTATGGCGATCGCATCAAAATCATTCACGATGTCCTGGCATAGTTTTTTGAAATCTCTGACCTTGGGATGTTTCTCTTGCAAGAACGCTTTTGCCAAAGTGTTGTAATGTCTATACAGGACATCGGTCTGACCACTATTTAGCTCATAGGGCCGCATCCGATTGGTAAGTCGCATGAAGAGATCGCCCAAAAGGATCGCATAGATCGCTCTGATCAGGATATCTGCCGAGATCTTAAAGCCCGGGTTTGACTCTAGCTTTGACATGTTGACACTGATGACCGGTATCTGTTTCAAGCCTGCTTTATAAAGAGCTCTTCTTATAAAGCCGATATAGTTACTGGCACGACAACCGCCACCGGTTTGCGTGATGACGACGGCTAACTTATCCAAATCGTACTTGCCGCTTTCGATCGCCTGCATGATCTGGCCGACAACGATTATCGATGGATAACAGGCGTCATTGTTTACGTATCTCAAGCCATATTCGACCGCTTCCTTCTCATCACCGCTTCCGACAACTTCCAAATGATAACCGGCCATCTTGCAAGCGACTTCGACAAGATCGAAGTGGATCGGCGACATTTGCGGACACAAGATCGTGTACTCCTTGCGCATCTTTTTGGTGAAGATGACCCGCTCCTCTTTGAGGAAAGAATCCTCGCTTTCGATCTCGCAGCTTGCTGCCATCTTACTGGCAGCTAGAAGTGAGCGGATCCGAATCTTGGCTGCGCCGAGGTTGTTGACCTCATCGATCTTCAGGCAGGTGTAGATCTTGCCATGGTCGGAAAGGATGTCACTTACCTGGTCAGTCGTTACGGCATCAAGGCCACAACCGAAGGAATTGAGCTGGATCAGATCAAGTTCGTCTCTGGTCGCGACAAAAGCTGCTGCACGGTAAAGGCGGGAGTGGTACATCCACTGATCGACCGCTTTAAGATGACCATCGACCTTGCCCAGATCACAGACTGAATCTTCACTCAAGAGGGCCAAACCATAAGAATTGATGAGCTCGGGGATGCCATGATTTATCTCCTGGTCGATATGATAGGGACGACCGGCTAAGACGATGCCTTTAGCACCATGGTCTTGCATCCATTTCAGGGCTTTTCGCCCTTCTTCTTTGACAGCTTCTCTGGCTCGATAAAGCTCAAGCCAGGCTTCATCGATAGCTTCCGACAGTTCTTTTTTTGAGATATCTTTAAAAACGTCTTTAAGCCCGTCTAAGATCTTGCGAGGATCTTCTAAAGATAAAAACGGATTTAAGAAAGTTATGTCCTTTAACTCTTCCATGTTATTGCGAATGTTTTCGGCATAGGAAGTGACGATAGGACAGTTGTAATGGTTTTGCGCATCGGGGAACTCTTTGCGCTCATAGGGTACGCAAGGATAGAAGATAAACTTGATGCCCTGGCGATATAACCACATCACATGGCCATGCGCAAGCTTTGCCGGATAACACTCTGATTCACTCGGTATCGACTCGATCCCGAGCTCATAGATAGCTCGTGATGAGGGTGGTGAGATGATGACCCGATATTTGAGTTTGGTAAAAAACGTAAACCAAAACGGGTAGTTCTCATACATGTTGAGGACACGGGGGATACCGACCGTTCCTCTTTTGGCTTCGTTTTCTTTAAGCGGTTCACGGTCAAACAAGAGTTTGTTTTTAAATGCGAAAAGATTGGGGATATCGCTTGTGACCTTAGCCTTGCCAAGGCCTTTTTCGCAACGGTTGCCGGTGATGAAAGTGCGCTTATTATCAAAGTGATTGACTGTTAGTCGACATTTATTGGTACAACCCTGACAAACAGCGATCGTCGTATAGTAGGTGAATTTCTCGATGTCTTCAAAAGACATGAGTGTCGTCTCTTTAGCTTCGCTGTAGCGCTCTTTGGCGATAAGGGCTGCACCAAAGGCACCCATGATACCGGCGATATCGGGACGGATGACCTCGGTATCCATGATCTTTTCAAAGGCTTTGAGTACGGCATCGTTATAAAAAGTGCCGCCCTGGGTGACGATGTGCTCACCCATCTCTTTTTTATCAGTGATCTTGATGACCTTGTAGAGAGCATTCTTTATTACCGAATATGCCAGTCCGGCCGAGATGTCTTCGACTTTGGCTCCCTCTTTTTGAGCCTGTTTGACCCGGGAGTTCATAAAGACCGTACACCTGCTGCCAAGATCGATCGGCTCTTTCGAATTTATGGCCAGCTTAGCAAATTGTTCGGCAGTATATCCAAGCGAATTGGCAAAATTCTCGATAAATGATCCGCACCCCGAAGAGCAGGCTTCATTGAGGATGACCTTATCGACTACTTGATTGTTGATCTTGATATATTTCATATCCTGACCACCGATATCAAGGATACAATCGACTTGCGGATCGAAGAAAGAAGCGGCGTAGTAATGAGCTACCGTCTCGACCTCACCCTCATCGATGAGATAAGCACTCTTTAAAAGGGCCTCGCCATAACCGGTAACACAACTGTAGGCGATCTTTGTATCAGCACTCAAAAGTGAACTGATCTCTTTCATCGCTCTTTTGGTGACTTTTAAAGGATCGCCGTCATTTGAAGCGTAAAAAGAATAGAGCAGACGACCGCTGTCATCGATGATCGCCAGTTTCGTCGTCGTCGATCCGGCATCGATCCCGAGATAAACACGACTGTGATAGTCTTTGAGCTGACCCCTTTTTACGCGATATTGTCCCTGCCTTTGCAAAAAGGCTGCGTATTCTTCATCGCTTGCAAAAAGCGGTTCCATTCTGGTCGTCTCACTTTTGACACTGATCCCTTTTTTAAAATCAGCCAGGATATCTTTTAAAGAAAAACACTTTCTTTCCTCATTGGCATAGGCGCAACCCATAGCTGCAAAAAGATGGGAGTTTTGCGGCGTGACACTTTTGCAATCCCTTAAAGTTCGATCAAAGGCCGCTCGCAGTTCGCTCAGGTAATGAAGCGGTCCGCCCAGATATAAGACATTGCCCCTTATCGGCTTGCCACAGGCTAATCCGGAGATCGTCTGATTGACGACCGCCATGAATATCGAAGCACTGAGATCTTCTTTGGTAGCACCATCGTTTATCAGCGGTTGAATATCTGATTTGGCAAAGACGCCGCAACGAGCCGCGATCGGATAGATCTCCTTGTAGTTTTTGGCATATTCGTTGAGTCCTTGGGCATCCGTCTGTAAAAGTGCTGCCATCTGGTCGATGAACGACCCCGTACCACCGGCACAGATCCCATTCATCCGCTGTTCGATATTTTTTCCTTCAAAATAGATTATTTTTGCATCCTCGCCCCCAAGTTCAATGGCAACATCACAATCAGGAGCGTAGATCTTTATCGCCTTGGATACGGCAACGACTTCTTGGATAAAGGGAATGCCGGTCGCTTGGGCCAGTGACAACCCTCCGGAACCGGTTATGATCGGTTCGATCAGGACATCGCCCATCTTTTCATAGACTTCTGCAAATATATCGGCAATACATTTTTGAATATCCGCAAAATGACGTGTGTATTTACTATAGATCATCTGGTCTTTATCATCGACGATAACGACCTTGACCGTTGTTGAACCTACATCTATTCCTACTCTTAAACTCATCAAGTACCTTCCTTTTTGTCATCTATATTTTAATGATTGCCTTTAAAAGTTCAAGATTTGCGCCTAAAAACGCATCGTATTGTTGATCAGGGCATATAGGATACACAGGCTCAAAGCGACGATGACGCTGAAGCGCGAATAGAAAAGTTTGCGGATGTAGTTTTCATTTTCACCCCTTAAGATCTTGGCGTAGATATAGCGATGGGTGATGATGAAGATAGCCGCTAAGATATAGATCACAAAAAGGACGATCGTGAGGATATTGATAAAGGTCGACGGCACAAATTCGATGCCGTAAAAGAAACTGTTCGAAAGGATGTGAATGATAATCGCCGGAGTAACACTGCGATAGCGAAGTGTCAGATTTATCAAAAACAAAGCCAAGACAAAACCCGGAACAAATTCCGAAAAGCTCGGCTGCATCAGGGCGTAGATAAAGGCGGTCGCAAAGGTGGCAAAACGGTTGCCATAGCGTCCTAAAGCTCGAAGCAGGATGCCCCGATAGGCGATCTCTTCAAAGATCGGTATCGCCAGACAAAACAAGATCCCATAAAGGGGCGAAAGGATATACTCTCTGGGCAATTCAAAGATGATGCCCAAAAGTAAGCCCTCGCCGATCGGCAAATAAGAATTGATGATCGACCCGATAAACATCAGCGCACTTCCCAAGGCGATAAAGACGATCAAGTCCACAAAAAGGTCACCGATACCGAAACGGCAAGGACGCCAGAAGTCTTTGAACCTGATCTTAAAAGCGCTCTTTAAAATGAAAAACGGCAGCGCAGTTCCGATGATGACTAAAGCATAGATCCCCCCCACAACAAAAAACGGATTCGTCCTCACAAAAGACAGGGTCCCCATTTGGCTCAGATGATAGTAGATATTGGGGATGTATATCGCCATGAGGATGTAAAGAATAATGACAAGGCCAACCGTCGTAAATTGTCTTTTGGCATAGGCGCTGCTCACTCTTTTCGCTTTTTTGCTCATATACAAAATAATGCCATAAAATGCCATTTTGTGCAAATTCAGCTATAATATCAGGTATGTTACTCGTCGATGAAATAAGAGTTAAAAAAGATGGTGAAGAGGCGATTAAAAGAAAACTTTTCAAGATGCTGCCTATAAAGGAGAGTGAGCTTGTATCGTTTAAGATCGATAAGCGCTCGCTTGATCTCAGAAAGGATCTGAGCTATGTCTTTCGGGTCAAGATCGAGACCAAAAACGAAGAAAAGCTCCTGCGCTATAAAAACGTTAGGACCTATATTCCCTATAAACCGCTAAAAAAGGTGAAAAGTACTAAAAAGATCGCGATCATCGGCAGCGGACCAGCCGGACTTTTTTGCGCTTTAGCCCTCAAAGATGCCGGTTTAAAGGCAACGATCTTTGAAAAGGGCAAAGATGTGCTCAAGCGCAAAGCAGATGTCGATACCTTCTTTGAAAAAGGCATCCTTGATCCTTCGAGCAATGTTCAATACGGTGAGGGTGGTGCCGGTACTTTCTCTGATGGCAAGCTGACGACCAGAATAAAAGATCCCTACATCGAATACATAAGCGAAAACTTCATCCGCTATGGCGCAAAGCCGGATATCGCTATCGATAATCATCCCCACATCGGGACCGATGCCCTGATCGGTATCATCAAAAACCTGCGTGAAGATCTCATCGCCCACGGCTTTTCATTTCACTTCCAAGAAGAAGTCACAGACTTTATCACCGAAAAGGACCGTATCACAGCGATCAAAACGCCAAAAGACATCTACTGTTTTGACTATTGTATCCTGGCTATGGGCCATGGTGCCAAAGAGACGATTGCAGCCTTGCACAAAAAGGGAATATACGTCGAAAGTAAAGATTTTGCGATCGGTTTTAGGGTAGAGCACCCCCAAGCCCTCATCGATAACAATCAATATAAAGGTCACAAACTAAAAGAAGCGGCTGACTATTTTTTGCGATATACCGCAAAAAGCGGTCGGGGCGTCTACAGTTTTTGCATGTGTCCGGGCGGGATCGTCATCCCGGCTTGTTTTAATGAAAAGACGATCGTCACAAACGGCATGTCCTATGCCGCGCGAGACAGCGGTTTTGCAGACAGCGCGATCTTGGTCCAGGTCTTAAAAAGTGATTTTGGAAATGATCTTTTCGATGGTGAAAACTTTCTTAACTATTATGAAAAGAAAGCCTATGCCCAAAGCGGATCGTATCGAGCCCTCTCACAAAACATCAAAGATTACATGACTGCCGACTTAAACAAGCTCATCTTTAAACCGACTTATCCGCTGGGCGTCATAAATCATGACATAAATACTTTCTATCCCCACTATCTCAACGCCTCCCTAAAAGAAGCCTTTGTCGCTTTCGATCGTAAGATCCCGGGTTTTATCCAAAACGGAGTCATCATCGCTCCGGAAACACGCTCGACTTCCCCCTTTCGGATAAAAAGAGGCGCCGATCATCAAAGCATCTCACACTTCGGTCTTTACCCGATCGGTGAGGGTGCCGGGTATGCCGGCGGGATCATGTCAAGCGCCCTTGACGGTGTCAAATGTGCGCTTGATATCATTGAAGATTTAAGCAAATTTCACATATAATTCATATAAATCAATATAATTAACTTGAGGTGATAAAAATGAAGATAAGTTTTAAGAATTTATGTATTATTTTTATAGTAGCTTTACTCGGTAGCGGGTTAGGTGTCTTCTTCGGAAATGACATTTACGATAGAATGAATCCAGAAAAGACGACGGATAGCAGCCACTTGCAAAACGTCAATTACGGTCAGACAAACGTCATCTCTTCCGACCTCAAAGCGGCTGTAAACAAGGCCTATCCGACCGTTGTTCGGATCCAGGCCGAAGTCGTATCACAGGGCTTTTTCTATCAAGAACAGGTATCGACAAGTCTTGGTTCAGGTGTCATCATCAGTGAAGACGGGTACATCATTACCAATACCCATGTCGTCGAAGATGCAAATAAAGTCACAGTCTTTGTCGATGACGAAGAATACGAAGCGACTTTAGTCGGCAGCGATGAAAAAAGTGATATCACGGTCATCAAGATCGAAGCCACTGACCTTCCTTATGCCACTTTTGCCGACAGCGACACCGTTGAGATCGGTGATGATGCGATCGCCATTGGCAATGCCTTGGGAACCGGCATCAGCGTTACAAACGGTATCATTTCGGCCACAGACAAGACGGTCACCGTAAACAATGAACCGATGCGCTTGCTTCAGACAAATGCCGAGATCAACAGCGGTAACTCCGGCGGCGGCCTTTTCAATATAAATGGTGAACTCATCGGCATCGTCAACGCCAAGACCTCGACGACCATCAATTCGCAAACCAGTGTCGAAGGCTTAGGTTATGCCATCCCCAGCAATACGGCCGCAAGTATCGCTGACGATCTGATGACAAACGGTTACGTCAAAGATCGGCCGACTTTGGGTGTTGAAGTTACCGAGCTCGATAACTCCATAAACGGTTTTGAAGCCGGTGTCTACATCACCGGGATCCAAGATGGCAGCGCCGCTCAAAAGGCGGGTCTTCAGACCTATGATCGCATCGTCGGAATCGATGGCAACGAAGTTGAAAGCTATACTGATCTGAGCTATTACCTTAATCAGTACAGTGTCGGTGATACGATAACGATCTCTGTCATCCGCAACAGTGAAAAGATCGATCTCAGCCTAACTTTACAGGCAAACACTTCACCGGAAAATCCTGATTAAGCTTAGCGTTTATGATATTATATAGTCATGAATACGCTTGAAACGGTACAAAACTATTTGGAAGCCATCTACATCCTGTCTTTAAAAAGTTCAACGGTCCGGGCCATCGATGTCTGCAATTATCTGGATTTTAAAAGATCGACCGTATCGGTAGCCTTAGGCAAACTCAAAGATGAAGATTATCTGTATATCGAGGACAATCTCATCCATCTGACGCCAAAAGGTCTCAAAGAGGCAAAACGGATGTATGAAAGGCATGAGTTGATCGCCAGGATCTTTATGGATCTCGGTGTCGATGAAGAAACAGCTTATCATGACTCCTGCATGATCGAACACGATCTTTCAGACAAGACTTTCAAAGCTATCAAAGCTTACTATCAAAAGAGAAAAACGATACATTAAATCTAAAAGAAAAGACTGTTGATCTGATACATCTATTAGACACAGTCTTTTCTTATGCAAACGATTTTAAAAGCTAAGACAATCAAAAGGTAAATGGATACCCTATGTAATGTAACTAAAGTCGATGTTGTGCTTTTAAGAATTATTAATTACCAAATATTTCATGCTTTTTTTTGCACGCCAAATAAATCGTACATAGCGAAACAAAAGTAAAGTTGTATATAAAAATCATTTCAATCAAGATGGATTGAAATGGCTGTTTGCCAGTAATCTGAAACTGAATTTTAGATTTCAGTCCTTAAAACAATCTCTCTTCCTTTAAAAGATCGAGATGAGCATATGCCTTTTCGGTGACTACACGACCTCTTGGCGTTCTGTTGATGAATCCGATCTGTAAAAGATAGGGTTCATAGACATCCTCTAAAGTCATCGTCTCTTCACCTATAGCGCTGGCTATCGCTTCTACACCGACAGGTCCGCCTTTAAACCTTTCAACGATACCGCGAAGATAGCGAATATCGACACTGTCTAAACCTAAACTGTCGACCTTTAAACGATCAAGGGCTTCATCAGCCAAAGCTTCATCGATGACGCTGTCATTTAACACAGTGGCAAAATCCCGCACCCGTCGAAACAGACGATTGGCGATCCTGGGAGTACCTCTTGAACGCTTAGCGATCTCTTTGATAGCTCCTTCGCTGGCCTTGGTATCATAAACCTTGGCCGTCCTCTTTAAGATCTTTTCAAGTTCACTGCTGTTATAGTACTCAAGCTTTGAAGTTATCCCAAAACGATCACGCAGCGGTGAAGAGATGTCACCGGCTCTGGTCGTCGCTCCGACAAGGGTAAAGGGCGGTAAATCGATCCTGATCGAGCGTGAAGCGCTGTCTTTACCGACTACGATATCCAAGCAAAAATCCTCCATGGCCGGATATAAGACCTCTTCGACCTGTTTTGGCAGACGATGGATCTCATCAATAAACAAGACATCGCCCTCTTCAAGGCTTGATAGGATCGAAGCCAGATCACCGCTCCTTTCGATCGAAGGTCCGCTGGTCACTCTGATCTTGGTACCCATCTCATTGGCAATTATGTAAGCCAGGGTCGTCTTACCAAGACCCGGAGGTCCATAAAGCAAGACATGATCCAAACTCTCATCGCGCGTTTTGGCCGCTTTGATAAATACTTCAAGGTTTGCCTTAAGACCGGTTTGGCCGACATACTCTTCAAGAGACTTCGGTCTTAGTGTTATATCGTCATCGTCTTTTAATCTGTCATTAGTCAATATTCTCTCTTCCATAATCCTCACTATTTTTTCGCAAGCAATATCAAGGCCTGTTTGATCATCTCATCGACACTCAGCTCTTTTTTATAGACCGTTTTGATGATATTGTTGAATTCGCTGTTCTTATAGCCGAGGGCCTTAAGTGCCTCTTTGACATCGGCTATCTTGGGATCTTCAAAATCGCGGATCTCATCGACCAGCTTGCCTTTGAGGTCAAGAATGATCTGAGAAGCCGTCTTTGCCCCGATGCCCGGAAGCCGTTTGATGAAATCGACATCGTTTGTCGCGATCGCTTCAAGAATGTCGTCGACAGATGCTCGGGCAAGAATGCCGGATGCGATCTTGGGACCCAGCCCTTTGACAGTTATAAGCTTTGTAAAGAGTTCATACTCCTTGAGCGATAAAAAACCAAAGAGACTTATTTCATCCTCTCTGACGTATTGGTAAGTATAGATGATCACCTCATCATCGACTTTTAACTTCTGGGTACTGTAAAAATTGATCCTGAAGCCGATCCCGTTATGATCGAGCAGGATATGATCTGCTCCCAGTGCATGCACTTTTCCTTTAATAAATCCGATCATGTTTAGATTATACCATCAAATGAGAAAGACCACAGCGACAAAATGCGCAAGCGAGGCTAAGATGATAAAGATGTGCCAGATGAAATGTGCATAGGGAAATTTCTTGCTGTAAAAGATGACGCCGATCGAATAAAAGATGCCGCCGATAACGACAAAGATCAAAAACAGCGGATCGGCCTTTCTTATAAGAGTTGGCAGGATGAAGATGGCGATCCAGCCCATCAAAAGGTAAAGCGTCAAAGATAGTCGTCGATGATAATTAGCACTGACAGCGGTCATGATTATCCCACCGATCGTAAAAGCCCATTCAAGGATCAAAAGGACGATGCCTAAGATTCCGCCGACGATGCTGATCAATACCGGCGTATAAGTACCGGCGATCGCCAAATAGATGAAACTGTGGTCAAGCTTGCGCATCACGTATTTCTGGCCGGAACCAAATTCCATCGAATGGTAGATACACGATCCAAGATACATCAAAAACATGCATATCCCATACACGCTGACACCGATCGCTAAAGGAATACCGCCTTTGAGATACGAATAGATGGCAATAAAGGGCAGCGAAAAAAGATACAATACCGCCATGACACCATGACTTACAGCATTTCCGACTTCCTCTTTAAAGGACAGCTTGATCATATCTTTCATCGATTCAAGGCTCATAGTTCTTCTTCCTTAAAAATGAAATCGAAATCTTTTATGTAGACATGATCACCGGGTTTGCAACCGCGTTTTGCCAGTTCGTCGTCCACTTTCATCTTGCTGAGAGAGCGACCAAACTTGATGACGCTGAGTTCATCCTTGAGGTCAACATGCTCAAGCATCCTTTCAATGCGCTCAGAAGTGATACGCCAGTCACCGTTTCCTTCATTGATGACTTCAAAATCTTTCTTTTCTTCATAGCGATAGACGACCTTTTCTTTGGCTTTATTTTCATCGTAGAGCGCAAAGCGCGGCGTCTTTTTGATGAGCTCGCCGATTCGATACAAAATGGGATCGAGATCGCCCATAAAAGCGATCATCGGCCAGATCTCGACATCGGGATAAGCCGCTTTGAATCGGTCGAGGTTTTCTTTTGCCCCTTCCATATCCATCTTGTTTGCCAAGACGATCTGGGGTCGTTTCTCGAGGTTTCCGGGATATTCTTTTAGTTCGGCATTTATGATTTCATAGTCTTCAAGCGGATCACGATACTCACCGCTCATGTCGATGATGTGTACCAAGACGCGGCATCTTTCGATGTGCTTCAAAAAGGTGTGCCCGAGACCTTTACCTAAAGAAGCTCCTTTGATAAGACCGGGAAGATCCGCCAAGACAAAGCTTTCGCCACCTTTTAAATAGACCATGCCAAGTTGTGGCGTTAGAGTCGTAAAGGGATAATCGGCGATCTGGGGTCTGGCACTTGAAACAACACTTAAAAACGTCGATTTGCCAACACTTGGAAAACCGATAAGCCCCGCATCAGCTAAAAGTTTCAATTCGACGATGACCTCTTTCCTCTCGCCGCTTTGACCGAGTTTGGCATAGTCAGGTGCACTGTTTACTGATGTGGCAAAATGGCTGTTTCCAAGTCCGCCTTTGCCCCCCTGACAGACGATGACCTCTTCATTGGCCTTGGTTATATCGCCAATCACTTCATCGCTACTTAAATCCCTGATGATCGTTCCTAAAGGTACTTTGATATAGATGTCATCGGCACTTTCGCCGTGCATGCGATTGTTTTTACCCTTTTGGCCATCTTTAGCTCTGATCTCTTTATTGTAGCGAAGGTCGAGCAAGGTCGAGCGGTTTGGATCTCCAACAAAAATGATGGATCCGCCCCTGCCGCCATCACCGCCTGAGGGTCCGCCTAAAGGTACATATTTTTCTCTTCGGAAAGCCACAAGACCATCACCGCCGTTTCCGGCCTTGAGCTTCATCGTCACTTTATCGATAAACTGCATAAATAACCTCTAAAAAATAAAGGACCTTGCGGTCCCTAATAACTTAAGCTACTGGATAAACAGAAACTCTTTTTCCTGTCTTGCCGACACGTTCAAACTTGACAACACCGTCGATCGTACAGAACAGAGTATCATCTCCACCTCTTTTTACATTGATTCCCGGATAGATCTTCGTTCCTCTTTGACGATAAAGGATAGAACCGGCTGTAGCAAACTGACCGTCTGATTTCTTAGCGCCTAAACGTTTAGAATGTGAATCACGGCCGTTCTTGGTCGAACCAACTCCCTTTTTGGAAGCGAAGTATTGAATATCTAAACAATATCTCATGAATCTGATCTCCTTTCCAATCTGATATATTCAGGATAAGACTCGGCGATCGTCTCAAGTTGAACGATCACAAGTTCCATGTAGTCCTGAACCTTTGCATCACTTTTTTTGACAGTGATGTTTATAGCATTCCCACTGTCACTGATATCAGCCTTGCCCGTCACATCAAGCGCATTCATAAGTCCAAACACGATGCAGGACACACCGGCGCAGATCAGGTCTTTGCCCTTGCTTTCGTATTGGGCATGACCGCTGACTTCAAGGCTGACGATCTCATCACCTCTTTGGTGATATTTCGCTTTGATCATTAAGCGTTGATACTTTCAACGACTAACTTTGTATACGGTTGACGATGTCCCTGCTTGCGACGAGTCGAACCTTTCTTTGCCTTGTACTTGAAGATGATGATCTTCTTCTCTTTTCCCTGTTTTTCAACATGGCAGGCAACGGTAGCTCCCTTGACATAAGGAGTACCAAGCTTCATACTGTCACCGCCGACAGCGACGACTTTGTCGAATGTGTAGCTATCGCCTTCTTTGACATCTAACTTTTCTGTGTAGATGACTGAGCCGACTTCTACTTTCAGCTGTTTGCCGCCGGTTTCAATTACTGCGTACATTTTTTACACCTCCTATTTAATTCTTAAGACGCGCCATTGAGGTAATAATTTTAAACCTCTTCTGAGCGGTTACAGACCCAAATAGGGGCTATAACGTAAGTATATTACCACAATCACCTCTTCAGCACAAGGATTAACCGCTTATTTATCCGGTTTAACCTCTCCTTACGATCTCGATACTTTCGATCTTGGCCTCACTGCTATAGCCTCTTTTAAGTTTCATTAAGACCCTGATCGCTTCTTTATACTCGTTATAGACAAGTTTCATTTTCATTATCCGAAAACCGTATTCATCACAGAACCGAAAAAGTTCAAAGAGGCGTTTAGAGTGATAGATGAGGTAGATACTCCCATTATCTTTGCAAAGCCTTTTAAATCCTGCAAAAAGGATGGGAAGCGGCATATAATCTTCGTTTTTGGCCCGATCGAGTCGTTCTCTTTTCTGACCGGTATTTTTAAAATACGGCGGATTGCAGATTATGACATCAAATGGTGCGCTTTTATAATCTTTCAGATCGCATTGTTCAAGGGTGGCCTCTATTCTGTTTGCTTCCATATTGAGCTTAGCCATTTTTAGTGCTTCGGCGTCGATATCGATGCCGTTTAGTGAACGCGGGCTTAAAAGTGATGCGTACAAAAGTAAAGCACCGTTGCCCATACCGATGTCGAGTACTGTTTTATCCTTGGCAAAATCCAAAAATTTCCCCAGCAAGCGGGTATCGGTATTCATACAGAAATTGTTCGGATCTTGATATATCGTCAAGCCGGTATCACTCAGATAATCTTTCCTCATCATAATCTTTAGACAATTCAAAATAGAAGGTCGAACCGACGTTGACCTTGGATATGACCCCGTATTTGGCACCATGGGCCTCTAATATCGCCTTGGCGATCGCCAATCCCAGACCCGTCGAATTGCTGTTTCTGGTAAAGCTCTTGTCGATCTTGTAATAGCGCGTCCAAATATAGGGGAGCTCACTTTCGGCGATCCCCTTGCCATCGTCACTCACTTCGACGCGCAAATGATCCTCGGAATCGATCATCCTGATCGTCACCGTCGAGTCATCAAAGGAGTATTTTATGGCGTTGGACAAGAAATTGTTTATGACTCGCGACATCGCTGTCTCATCGGCCCAGACCACACTTGTCGTCAACTCCGTCTTCAGCTTTAACCCGGAATCGGTAAAGATACCCTGGTAATGCTTGATGATCCTGAGGATCGTTTCCTTCATGTCAAAATTAGTCCGATGCAAACTCGCCTGACCGGCTTGCAGTTTTGAAACCTCACGCATATCATCAACCAAACGGTCCAAGTAATCCGCCTCTTCGATTATGACCTTGAGATGTTCATTTCGCTTTTCTGCATCTTCACCGCTGATATCTCTGATCATTTCGGCATAGGCTTTGATCATCGTCAATGGGGTCTTGATGTCATGTGAGACATTGGCGATCAGATCTTTGCGCAGCTCATCGATGACCTCGAGTCTTTTTCCCGTCTTGTTTAAAGTCAAAGCCAAATCATTTATCTCGCTAAAAGAGCCACCTTCAAAACGGGCGCTGTAGTCACCGTTTTGTAATTTGTTGGCTTCTTTTGTGATCTCGCTTATCGGCGCTGCGATCCTTTTGGCCAAGACAAGGGAGATGATGATCGCCAAGATAAAGATCGGGATCGCTATGAAGAGATATTGATTCATAAAGAATTGCACATAGGATTCGATCGGTTCGACCGGTGAATTGATAAAGAGGTAATAGTTGGCAAGATCGGCA
Source organism: uncultured Erysipelotrichaceae bacterium (assembly GCA_944325295.1). Classification (GTDB taxonomy): domain Bacteria; phylum Bacillota_I; class Bacilli_A; order Erysipelotrichales; family Erysipelotrichaceae; genus JAHHTG01. The sequence goes on from CALUZL010000126.1 coordinate 16,454, forward strand.
TTGACCATCTTTCCATACAAAAGCATCTCCTGACCGCTCACGCTCGATGTCAAGGACGCTGAAAGATTGCCATCATCATCCAAAAGAGCGATAAGACTTTTAGGATCGCTGTTAGCGCTGATGGTCTTTCCTTCGATCGTCGTTTCTTTATCAAAGATACAAGTTGCACCCAAGGCATCGCTTTCATAGATCAGATGTCCACGGTCATTGTAGACGACAGCACAGACGTTGTTGTTGAGGATGAGATCAAAAGTAGCATCGACATCATCACTGCTGTTGATATTATTTTTTAATAAGTCGTTTTCGATCACACCGGCGATGAGTTCGATGTTTCTGATCCGATCATTTCGATAGTATGGTTTGATAAGAGAGATCTGTAGTATCCCCAATACTAAAAGGATCGTCAAAGAAAAAAGAAAAAAGTAAAGCCAGGTGTTAAACCTTATCCCTTTGAGATCAAACTTCAAATTTATACCCCATTCCCCTCACGGTAACGATCCGATCGCGGTATTTTTCGCCAAGGTGATGGCGAAGCATCTTGATGTGCGTATCAACGGTGCGGTCATCTCCATAATAGTCATAATCCCAGACGGCGCTTAAAAGTTTTTCCCGAGACAGGGCAACATTTTTATGTTT
>CALUZL010000127.1 GCA_944325295.1 uncultured Erysipelotrichaceae bacterium
AGAAATAAGTACTTGACATTACATCTTAATAACCAACAGAAGAGTCAGTCAGTCAGTCAGTCAGTCAGTCAGTCAGTCAGTCAGTCAGTCAGTCAGTCAGTCAGTCAGTCAGTCAGTCAGTCAGTCAGTCAGTCAGGATAACTATGCAATAGTAAAGGACTTATTCTTAAAAGAGAATACTTTTGATATGACGCTTTACAAATAGAGCGTCTTTTTTTGATGTAAGGAGAAAAAAAGTGAAAAAGTTATTTACGATTCTAATTTCCGCACTTATGGCATTTACATTACTAATGCCTATTAGTGCCGAAGAATCAGAACCGTCTGAGCCTATACAACCAAATATCATTAAAAATGTAAATGATGGTGAAAAAGATGAACCAATTGAAACGGAAGAAGTGACTGTTGAATATGAAGATGTAAATATCGAAGAGAATGAAACAGTCACTAATGATGAAGGAATTAAATCTGAAGTTAAACTTAATTCAGAGAGCGAACAAAATAATGAAATAGTCGGAACAGAAAACGGCGATGTGACGAGGCTTGAAAACGTTGTTTTTCAGATATATAACGATGATCTGGGGCTAAAGAGTATTCAAAATTGTAATGGATGGTATTTGCAGGATCAAGAAATATCTTTTGAAGAAATTCTAAATCTAATGATGGATCATTTTAAAAGGGAGCACGAAAGCAAACTAAGTGGATTTGAAATAGAATTTGATCATGCGATTTACAATGACAAAATTAATGATTCAAATGATGGTAACGAAGTTAATCTAGGTGATTCGATTGAATTTATTGAAAATACTTATGTACATATTCATACGAAAATTGTAAGAAATGATGACAATCAGGCTTATAAAGAAGAAATAAAAGAAAAGTTAGCAAGCAATTTTGATGAAACAATAGTATTGAGCAATACTCTCTTTTTTAATAACGAAACATTAGAAGTAAACGGCAACAAAACTCTGATTATGACAGTTCGTGATTTTATTGTCTCGTTTGATGAAACCAGTGAAGCTAGTGCTTTTATTACTGTAAATGAAGGTGCTACTTTGAATATCGAAACTCGACGTACGGATAGCGATAGAGGATGTATTGACTTGAAAACAACAAACGACATAAACGTCATTTTAAATAAAGGGGAATTAAATTTAGACGGTGTTATTCTTAAAAGTACATCAAAATCAGCAATTGTTAAAAACGAAAGCAATGCGACACTTAATATAGGCTATCCTACAGATGTCGATATAAATATGCCGGTTACCTTATTTGGTGAAAGTGAAATTGAAAATAATGGTACATTAAATATCACTTCTATTGTTGTTAAAAATGAATCTTTTATCGAACAATATGGAATGAATAATGAAACAGAAGAGCTTATAACATATGTTAAATTAGAACCTGTTAATGAAGACGTTGTTTATATAGCCGGTGATTCAAACATTCTTAATAATTATTTTCATTATCATCTTAGACGGTATGTAAGCTTCGAAGGATATACACTCACATTTAAAAATATAAACAAAACAGATGCTTGGTACCAATACGAAGGACAAGATTGTTTTCAGTTCATTATATCATTACATGAGTATAGCCCATATTTGGGAATGAAGGTAATTAATGGCACAGACACGCCGGTCATGCTTCAATGGAATGATTTATTCACAAAGTTATTAACAAAAGAAGAGGGCCCTTATACTATCGAAAAAGATGACTCTTTACATGCGTACGATTTGTATCATCAAGATTTATTTGGCGACGATAGCCCTTATGTTGGTTCTGAAGCAGAAAAAACAGTAAAAAAGGAATTAGGCCAAAGTTATATATTTGATACATCTAATGCGAAAGCGAGTTTCAATACATGGATAAGAGTTGACGATAATTTAAAAGTTGGTCAGGCAATAAGGTATTCTTATAAGTTTGGTGGATCATACGGTGAAACAGAAAATGTTGAAGTAAGTTCATTAGATATTATTGTTGAAAAGATTGAAAATAACAAAATAAAGTTCTACATTGCAGGAAATGAAGAAAAAGCTTTGTCTTTTGATGGCGTTGGAGAAAAGATATTTAGCTTTTCATTGAATGTACAAGGTGGCGAAAATAAAGATGCAAAGGTAATTTATCTCGGCATCAGTGATTGGAAGTATGGAGAAGAAACGTTTTCTAATGGCGGACTTACTAACCGAATCTATTCTGAAAGCCAAGTTTTTGATATATCTGATGTCAACATCAACTATTATTCTAACAGTAAAGAAAATGGACTGGCACAGATCAAATATCTTGATAGTGTCGAGATTTCTGTCGAGGGTCTTCCAGAAGGTAAAGAAGAAGCGGACAAAATTAGAATCGTCAATCATCCTAATCCAATTTTGATAGTAGATAATAACGAAAATGATCATGACGATGGTTTTTACCATCCGTATGTTGCCAGTTCTACTAACGATCTATTACAAGAAAATGGCAGACTGATTAAAGACATTGAATTTAATAGAATATGTGAAGATACGATAACTATCGCTAATAAGCAAAATATTACTTTTGATCTTCAAGATGAAGAATTTGTAAGTCTTAAGGGTGATTTACTTATTTTAGACGGAACCTCTTTAACTTTAAAAAATGGTACGATTACATTAGACTCAAGCGCTTCTGGAAATGTAATAAAGTTATTAAATGGATCTACACTAACATTAGATAATGTCACTATTAAACATAGCGGAAGTGATGGTTCGCCTATTTATGCTGACGGAAGCTCGAAAGTAATAATTTCGTCAAACGACAATAATAACGTCGTCTTAGTGACTAACGATAACTCAACTGCCTCAATTGAACTTGTCAATGGCTCATCATTAAAGGTTGATGCGAATAGTTATTTAAAAGCCGAAGGTTCTAAACAATTTATTATTTCTAATTCTGCATCTACTGTTGAGTTTGATATGAACTCATTCTTGACTATGTCGGGAAATCCTGATCGTGATAATGCCGTTATATATAGTTCTGATGGAATGCTTGGAAAAGTATCTGGAGATATTTACGTAGGATTAGTAAATTCGTTGACGGAAAATGACTCGTACTATATACGCAAACAAGATGCCCAAATGCCGATTGAAGAAGTAATGATCGGTAATACCGAAACACAAAATAGTGATGCAGATTCATTGGTAAATGAAGCTAATAAGAGTGAGTTGAGCAATCTAGTCGCAGAAGAAAACCAAGCAGATATCGAAAAAATGTATGATACGCTTAAAAAGACTAACGATCCAAATGCAACGAAAGAAATTGTTGTAAAATCGGTTCCTATGAGTACAGAGGTAGCTGAAGTCGAAGAAGTCGATGAAATTATTAAAGATTTAAACGAAGACAATAAAGTAATTAATGCAGTTAATATCAATGCACTATTAAAAGTAGAGGCACAAAATATTATGAATACAAAGTCTTCTGTTTTAGTAAAACTTGCGAATACTAAAACGCCTGTAGATTTAACAATTAATGTACCTCTAAACGATGTTGACAATACCAAGAATTATCAAGTAGTTAGAATTCATGATGATAAAATAGAAGCATTGGAGACCACAAAAGAAGTCCGTGACGGCGAGGTCGAGCTTTCGTTTGAAACAGATGCCTTCTCAACATATGTTGTAGTAGAAACTGACGGTAAGTTAAACGAAGATCTTGGAGAAGTGGTCAATGCTTCAGTTGTGATCAACAATTTTGACAGCGGCAAGGAATACAGAGTTGGAGAAGAAGTAGAGTTTTCAGTTACCACCAATATTAATGATACATTTGATAAAACTATTACTGTACTACCTGAAATAACGGGCGTTAACTTAGATGATGAGCATGTAGAATTATATTGGTATAACGGCACCGACTATCAACGCATGCCTTGTAACGAAGATGGCACTTATAAATTTGGTCCATCAGATGGATTTGAACTGACTAATGCCACTTCGAGATTTAAGGTAAAATTCTTAAAATCAGGTACTATTTCACCGGTTATCACTCTGAAAAATAAAGAAGATAATAGTGAAGTGGCGAGCGCATCACTTACAATCAATGTTGTAGATCTTTTCTCGGCAGATAGTATAAATATTGATAACGTGATTTTATCAAAAGACGATATTCAAAAAATAGCCGACTGGGTCAATGAATATGTGACTTGTGAAGATAGTGATCTCAAATTAGGTTCGTTGACTAATGAAGAGCTAACCGAAAAAGTTTTAAATGGTAACAAGGTAGAAATAAATGTAAAGATTACATTTGATGTAAGTGCTGATGATGATACGCAATCGGCAATCGAAGACGAAGCTAAAGATGGCGAAGAACTGATGCAATTATTTGATTTGAGTATTGAGATTGTTGTGGACGGCGAGACAGTAGATAAAATAGTAGAATTACCGGAACCAATAAGTATTGAAATCGATCTTGATGAGCAGGGCTTCTATAAACCTGATACGGAATATGTTGTAATTAGATATCATGAAGGTAAAGCAGAAAGATTAGAGACAACTTTAAAAACTTATTTTATTGAATTTGAAAATGATAAATTCTCAACATTCGGCTTATACCATCATGAATCATCACAATCATCCGGTTCATCGAGTCATCGCCCATCATCTAAGCCAGATAAAACCTATGATAAATACGATACTAATAAAGATGGTGTCGTGTCATGTGAGGAATTGTTAGGTAAGTACTGGGTCTGGGATGAAGGCAAGAAAGCCTGTGTCTATAGTCTGGACAGTCAAGGCATCATCGTAAACACAGCGACAAAATAAGTTAGTAAGAAGGACACAGCTTCAATGGTATGTGTCCTTTTTTACCGAAGTTTTTTTGCTTTACATTTTTAAGGCAGAGCTTTAATATAGCGAGTATGGAAGAAAACAAAGACAAAATAAATGATAATGAAGAGACCTATCGTTATCGTCTTAAAAAACAACCCTTGCGCTCGGAAAGAGAAGAGATCAAAAGTAAGCGGATAAAAAAGGTCTATCAGGTCATCATAATCCTGATCGTTTTGGTCATCGGCTTTGAATGTGGCCTGCTTTTGGGAACGGCCAAAAGTAAGACGATCAAACCGCAAACGGCAATGGACAGCGCTAAATTCGATGAGATAGCCTATTACTTTGAAAACTATTGGCTCTATGGCGATGATTATGAAGATCTCGATGCGATCCTTTACGATAAGGCTCTATACGGGATGACGACTTTTTCTGATGATCCTTATACGACCTATGCTTCTAAAAGCGATATGGATGAATACAACAGCGAACTGAACGGTCAATTCGTAGGGATTGGGGTCACTTATCGGGCGGCTGCCAGCGGTTTTGTGATCACTAATGTCTATGAGGATTCCCCGGCTGCCAAAGCCGGCCTTGAAAGCGGCGATCTGATCATGAGCGTCAATGGTCAATCGTGTTTTGAAATGGAGACGACTGATCTTCAGGATATCGTTTTGGGCGAAGACAATACGGCATTGAAGATGACGATATTGCGCGATGGTCAAAGTGAAGATATCGAAGTCATCAGAGGCGACGTCGATAGCAGCGTCTTTGCCTATGTTTATGCCGACACACCCATCCTAGAGATCTATTCTTTCGGACTTGATACTTACGATGATTGTGTCACTTATCTTGAACAGTATAAAGATTATGATTCTCTTATCATCGATCTTCGCGATAACGGCGGCGGTTATGCCCAAGCCGTAGAAAAGATCGCCGGCTTATTTTTGCCCAAGGGCGCAGTCGTGATGCGTGAATACGATAGAAACGGCAATGAACTGGTATCAGTGGCAAGCAGCGATGTCTATTACGATAACTTTAAAAATATCATCATCTTGACAAACAATAACACTGCCAGTGCTTCGGAAGTCTTGGCCTTGTCTTTGATCGAAGGTCATGAAAATGCCAAAAGTATCGGAACGACGACCTATGGTAAAGGGGTCGTACAATCGCTTTTGACTTTGAGTGATGGCTCAACTTTAAAGATAACGTCGCTCTATTGGACTTCAGACAGGGGGACGTCGATCCATGAAAGCGGGATCGAGCCTTACCAAGAAGTCTTGATGGATGATGTCTTCTATGAGGTTTACTATCCGCTTTTGAGCGATCTGACTTTTGAAAGCGACAGTGTCAGTGAATATGTGCGCTTAGTAGAGGAAGCTTTGCGCTTTATCGGCTATGATGTCGCCAGGACTGATGGCTACTTTGACGAAAGTCTCACTTTGGCACTATACCAATTTGCCAATGATCATGGTCTGTCACCAGATGGCATCATCGATCAGACGATTTACGATGCGATCGTCTCGGTGATGTATAAAAAGGCGTATGGCGACATTCAAAGCGATGCCCAATTGATGCGGGCTTTGGAGGTCTTAAATGGCTAAGGTCAATTACCATACCCATACCTATCGTTGCAAACACGCTTTAGGTACGGATGAAGAGTATGTTTTAAAGGCGATCGAAGGTGGGATCGAAGAGTTGGGTTTTTCCGATCACTGTCCCTGGCCATATCGAAGTGACTATGTATCCGGGATGCGCATGAGTATGGCGCAGCTTGAAGACTATGTTTCAAGTATCCGCAAGCTCAAGGAGAAGTATAAAGATCGGCTGAATATTCTGGTCGGTCTTGAGTGTGAGTATTTTCCTGAATATCTTAGTGATCTTAAAGCTTATATCAAAGAGTACGATCTTGACTATATCATTTTAGGCAACCACTTTTACAAGACCGATGAAAACAGGCAATACTATGGCCGTATCTGCGATGACGACCTCTTTTTGAAGCGTTATGTCGACGATGCGATCAGCGCTTTCGACAGCGGACTTTACTCTTACTTTTGTCATCCCGATCTTTTCATGCGCGGTCGTAAAGTCTTTGACGATAAGGCCAAAGAGGCAACATGTCGGATCTGTGAATACGCCAAGAGAAACGATGTCGCTTTGGAATACAACCTTGAAGGTCAAAGGAATACCGATCGCGGTATTCCTGCCTTTTATCCTTGCATCGAATTTTGGCAGATCGCAGCATCTTTTGATAATAAAGTCATCATCGGTTTTGATGCCCATGACCCGAAGTCTTTAGCTGATCTTAAATACTACGATCAAGCTAGGGCGACACTTGAAGGTCTGGGTTTAAAGATAACCGATGAGCTCGACCGGAGGTTTTGATGGACAAGTTTGAATTGGTATCCCCATTTAAGCCCACGGGCGATCAACCCCAAGCGATCGCTAAACTGGTCGAGGGACTCAAAGCGGGTCAAAAGTATCAGGTCTTACTAGGGGCGACCGGAACGGGCAAGACTTACACGATCGCCAACGTCATCGCCAAGATCAATAAGCCGACTCTGGTCTTTGCCCACAACAAGACCCTTGCCGGTCAGCTCTACTCGGAATTCAAGGAGCTCTTTCCGAAAAATCGCGTTGAGTATTTCGTCTCCAACTTTGACTATTATCAGCCGGAAGCCTATCTTCCCAAGACTGATACTTATATCGAAAAAAGTGCGATGACAAACGATGAGATCGATATGTTGAGGATGAGTGCCTACAATTCACTACTTGAAAGAAGAGATACGATCGTGGTCGCTTTGAGTCCCT
>CALUZL010000128.1 GCA_944325295.1 uncultured Erysipelotrichaceae bacterium
GAAAATCCCGATCTTTATCATGGGGTATCACCATTTTCTTTGAATGAGGGGATCGCCTTGAAAGAAGATGATGATTATTCTTACATCTTTGGCAAAAAACTAACGGAACTTGCAAAAAAAGACAACCGGATCGTTGCAATCACAGCGGCCATGGCTTCCGGCACCGGTCTCAGTCATTTCAAAGAGACCTTTCCGGATCGTTTCTTTGATGTCGAGATCGCTGAACAACACGCGATGACGATGGCTGCCGGACTGGCGCTTGGTGGTATGATACCTGTCATTTCGATCTATTCTTCTTTTGCCCAAAGAGCATATGATCAGCTGATCCATGATGTCGCCTTGCAAAACGCACATGTCGTGATCTGCTTTGATCGCGCCGGACTTGTCGGCAGGGATGGGGAAACACATCAGGGTCTTTACGATCTGGCTTTCAGCAAGCTCATTCCAAACCTTACGATCATGGCTCCAAAGGACTATGGTGAACTTGAAGCTATGCTTGAAAGTGCGATATATGACAATGACGGGCCGGTCATCATCCGCTATCCGCGCGGATCTGAGTCTTTAAGTTACCCTTTGGCAGACAAAGCACAAATAGGTAAAGGGAAGGCCGAGATCATAAGAAATGGTGATGATGTGACGCTTATCGCCATCGGCAAAATGGTAGCTTATGCCGATAAGGCGGCAAAGATCTTGGAAGATAAAGGCATTAGGGCGAAAGTCATAAATGTGCGCTTTTTCAAGCCCTTAGATAAAGAGACGATTTTAGATAACCTAAGCGAGCGCATATGTACGCTTGAGGATGGGACACTTTGCGGTGGCCTTGCGGAAGTGATCGATTCCCTTTTGGTTGAAAATAATCTTTCAAAAGCAGTCTTGCACTTTGGCTATCCTGACCATTTCATCGCTCAGGGAAGTGTCGAGGAACTTGAAAAGGTGTATGGCCTGACACAGGAAGATATTGCGCATAAGATATTCAAAACTTGGTTTGAATAGTTTATACTCTTTACTTGAAAGGAATATTATAGTTATGTTGTTAACGATATTACTGTTTATAGTCTTATTATCGGTGATCATAATCGTCCATGAGTTTGGTCATTTGATCGCTGCGAAGATATTCGGGGTCTATTGTCAGGAGTTTGCGATCGGCATGGGCCCTAAGATCTTTTCTAAAAAGGGGAAAGAAACAGAGTACAGTTTAAGAGCGATACCGTTTGGCGGTTTTGTCGCTATGGCCGGTGATACCGATAACGACTTAGAGACCAAGGTCGATACGGCAAATATACCGTTTGAAAGGACACTCCCGGGAATATCGCGACTAAAGAGGATAATCATCATGATGGCCGGTATCATCATGAACTGTGTCCTGGCTCTAGTCATCGTTTCTTTTATCATCTTGGCAAATGGAACTTATGCCAAGTCTCCTGAAGCTGTTGTCGGCGATGTCGTAAGCGGCAGCCCGGCTGAGAAAGCAGGACTTGAAAGCGGCGATGTCATCATTAAAGCGGCCTATGAGGATCTTGGCATATCGATAGATCCCAGCACTTTTGAAGACTTCATGACCTTTACCTATGGTCATGATGATGATATCTTGACGATCACTTACCAAAGAGATGGAAAGACCTATGATACCCAACTTAAAAAAGAATTTGTGGAAGTTGACGGCGCTTTGGAGTATGGCATATATGCGCGCCAACAGGAGATCATTGAAGTCAATATCTTTAATTGCTGGAGCTGTGGCATCGACTATTTGGCATATGCGACACGAATGATCTTTATGGCTTTGGGCCAATTGTTTGTCGGCCAGGGTTATGAAAATCTCAGTGGTCCTGTCGGTGTATTTGAAGTCACTTCCCAAGCGGTCGATCAGGGATTTGAGTCATATCTTTTACTCGTCGCCCTTATTTCGTTAAATGTCGGGATATTTAATGCACTGCCACTGCCGATACTTGATGGTGGACGTGTTATAATACTGTTAATAGAAGCTCTGATCGGAAGACCTTTGAGCGAAAAGGCCATAAATGTGCTGATGGGTGTCAGTTTAGTCATCATCTTAGGCTTATTTGTATTTGTGACCTGGCAGGATATAGTCAGATTGTTTATTTGAGGAGGCATTATGAAAATCTTAGTTACCGGCGGCACCGGATTTATCGGATCACACACTTGCGTCGAATTGATCGAGTCCGGGCATGAAGTCGTCATCGTCGATAATCTTTACAATTCAAGCATCGAAGTCTTAGACAACATCGAAGCGATCTCGGGGGTAAAACCGAAATTTTACAAGGTCGACATTCTCGATCGTCCATCTCTTGAAGAGGTGTTCAAGGAGAATGACTTTGATGCCATCATTCATTTTGCCGGTTATAAGGCAGTCGGGGAGTCGGTAAGCATCCCATTGACCTACTACCAAAACAATATCAGCGGCTCACTAAACATCTATGAGCTGATGCAAAAGTATCATGTCGATAACATCGTCTTCTCAAGCAGTGCTACAGTGTATGGTGATAACTTCGAAGTGCCTTTTAAAGAAGAGTACGGCCAGGGTGATACGACCAATCCCTATGGAACGACTAAAAAGTTCAATGAAATAATCCTGACGGATTTTGCCAGAGCCAATAAAGATATAAGTGTTGTCAATCTGCGCTATTTTAATCCGATCGGCGCGCATCCAAGCGGTCTTTTAGGTGAAGATCCGGAGGGTACCCCCAATAATCTGGTCCCCTATATCGCCAAGGTAGCTACCGGAGAGCTTGATCACTTGCGGGTCTTTGGTGATGACTATGATACGCCGGATGGGACCGGAGTAAGAGATTATATCCACGTAGTCGATCTTGCTAAGGCTCATTTGAAGGCGGTAGAGTATGCCACAAGTCATAAAGGAGCTGAGGTAATAAACGTCGGTTCAGGAAAAGGATACAGCGTCTTAGAGGTCTTGAAGGCTTATGAAGCAGCGTGTGGGAAAAAGTTGCCCTATAAGATCTATCCGCGTCGTGAGGGCGATATTGCGGTGTGTTATGCCGATACGACAAAAGCCAAAGAACTACTCGGCTTTGAAGTTTTCAGGGGTATCGAAGACATGTGTCGCGATTCCTACAACTATATGATCAGACACAAAAAGTGAAAATCATAGGGGATATATTTATAACAAAATCATATATCAAATAACACTCCTGATTAATCGACAAATAAAACAGTAAATATCATAATAAATTAATAGATAAATATATTGATAAATTTAAAAATAAATTGTATACTGTTTTTGGAGTTGATTATGAAGAAGTGTGCTTTAGAAGTGACATTAGACTCTCTTGTTTCGATCTCTAGTTTAAATCAGGGCAAAGCTGCCAAGATAATATCGGAACTTGAAGGCGATGACATCAAGATCGTCATAAAGAACAATGAGCCGATTGCGGCTATTTTGTCAGTTGAGAGACTGAATGATCTTGTTGTGGCGGAAAATCGTCTAAAAGAAATCGAGAAAGGGGAAAAACAATGAAAAAAGTCAAGATATCGCGAGTTGTCTTTTTGATAGCGGTCTTTCTTTTATTAGTAGCGGGAATCGTTCTCATGACAAAGTTTGTCATCGGTCTGTTTTCAAGTGACAAACCAAAACCGACGACTTCCAGCGAACCGATCGTCAGTGAACCTTCGGTCGATGTCGATCATTTTACTGTCGAGCTTGAAAACTACGAGATCTTCAGTATCGATGATGTCGATTTCAATTTTGTGCTTGTAGATCTCAAGGTGAGCGATACCGAAGCGATCGATTATAAATTGTCTTCTCTGTATACCGATGAATCATCAGTCAAGATAGCTGATTATCAAAAATATATCGATGAATTAGATGCGCTGGGCTATTATGTCGGAGCTAAAAATGTCGATTATGACCTAAAATCCGATAAGACCAGCGACACCTTCAGGATCTTTGTCCCCGTACTTGACAAGAATAAGACCGATCTGACGATCTACGATGCTGTCTCAAAGGCCGAGATCACCATCGATCTTACCAAGAACTCAGGCAATCCTGAAGAGCTCAAGTATACGACAGGCGATGAAGGCACGATCTCGACTCAGGACTATGAGATCAAAGTTGCTAATGCCTATGTCGAAACTTCACTGATAAAAGACGGGCAGGAATACTCCTATCCTTCAACGGTCCAGATCTATTGTTTCGTATTGGATGTCATCCGTTTGAGCGAAGAGGCTTTGACCCTTGAAGATGCCGTCTTTGTGCCAAGCGGAAGCCAAGAAGAATATCATGCACTGGACGCTTCTATCATGTCGATGAAGATCAACAATTTCATGTCGCGCAAGATCCAAGAAGGCGATCGTGGCGCTCTCTTCTTTGAGATGTATAACCCTCAAGATTCAGGTATAAGTTACTCCGGTACATTGAGGTTGAAATTCTCAAACAGCGAGAATTGGCTGATTATAGAAACGGAGATGAACTGATGAGAAAAATTCTGAACGTTTTAATGGTACTGTTTATTGCAGTGACGATATTTACAGTCAACACCAAAGAAGTCGAAGCCAAAAGTAACGGCTATTATGATTTCTCTTGTCCGGTAGACCAATTTGAATTGTCTTATATAACCGATGATGGCCGCTTTGAAAAGGACAGCTGTTACAACAGTTTCAGCGAAGCGCGCGCAGCCATGGAAAAAAAGGGCAGTGACTACGTCGTCAGAAACTACAATTCACAATCGCCATCGATGATCGTGGCAATGGTATCGGGCAAGGCCTATACCTATCCGGCACGAAGCGGCAGTGCGACCATGAATATCTATCAGGACGTCGAAGAGCGTTACTACAACAAGAAGACTTACGTTGCCAATCATTACGAGCTCGACTATGAATACACCGAAAGAGCATTTTCAAGCGGTGTGGGGATGATCAAGGTATCACTCATCGGTTTTGACGGTTATACCGATCTTGAATACACCGATCTTGTGCCCGACAAGTTTATCGACAACGGTTTAGCGATCTACCTTGGCGGCAATGACAGGACCGGTGCTGATGAGCAGCCTTTCCGGGTCATCGTAAGAAGGAATTACTATACCGTAAACAGTGAGCAGGAACTGGTCTACGTCTACCATCGCTCCTATTCCAATAAGAGCAATTCGCTGGATGAAGAACACAAGATCGTCTTAGGACCGGCGCCTTCACAATTTAAAAGCGGCAAGGTATACTATTCCGCCAACGGTTATGATTTCTACACCGACCCACAATACGATGATTATTACACTACTTACTATCCTTACTACCAATACCTGCCGTTGCGATCCAAGAGCAACCTTTCAGGTGATGATCTCGATAGCGCTTTTGAAGAGTTAGCGACAAGTGGAGAATCGGCGATGGAAGGCAATGGTGATCTTTTCGTTGCGGCTCAAGAAGAGTATGGCATAAACGCCCTACTTCTATATGCGATGGCAGCCCATGAAAGTGCCTGGGGTACATCATACTACGCTTTGAATCGCAATAACCTGTTTGGTTGGAATGCCATTGACTCTGACCCCAATCAAGCTTCATCATTTGCTTCTTTAAGTCAGGCGATCGATGAGCATGCCGGCTACAATCTGCGCAAGTATACCGATATCTACAATCCCTTATTCTTCGGTACCCATCTTGGAAACAAGGGATCCGGTTTAAATGTCAAATACGCTTCCGATCCTTATTGGGGAATGAAGATCGCTGCGATCGCTTATTCGATCGATAAAGAGAATGGAACTGTCGATTATGGCGAATACGAATTTGCAACAGTCAGTGAATTCGATGCCGAATTCAGATCGGCAAGTGGCAAGCGTCTGTTTACGGCGCAATACGGACCGTATTATCAAGAAGCTTTTACAGTTATCGTCTTAGCAAAGGAAGGTGATGAAACACTGGTCCAAAGCCCCAATCCTTTAAGCGGCAACACTGTTTATACGACTTATGAGGGAAGTGGACCGATCGAAGAAGTCTATGATGTCGTGGCTTACGATTTCGATGAGTCGCAATGCTATATCGATTCGGATTCGCTGTCTTATTCGGGCGATGCGACTGTTGTTCCACCGACGTCTTCAACGATCGAAGTTTCCTTTGATGAATTCTTCTGGTCAGACAGCAT
>CALUZL010000129.1 GCA_944325295.1 uncultured Erysipelotrichaceae bacterium
GAGACGGCAGCACATCGAACGGATGTCCGAAGGCTTCATGTCGCTGTTGACATAGTTTGAAAAATAAGGTGTGCCATATTTGGCGGTAAGCTCAAAGAGAAGCTTGTTGTTTTCGGTGTCGGACCAATCGAAATCTCTGGTGATCGAATAAGTCGGGATCGGGTATTGGAAACCTCTGCCGTCCGCATCCCCTTCAAGCATGACCTCGATAAAGGCCTTATTGATCATATCCATCTCTTTTTTGCAGTCCTTATATTTGAAGTCGGCTTCCTTGCCGCCGATGATGCAGTACTGTTCCGCTAAATCATCCGGAACCGTCCAGTCAAGGGTGATGTTGCTGAAAGGAGCTTGCGTCCCCCAACGGGATGGCGTATTGACACCGTAGACGAAAGACTCGATGCAGTGTTTGACGCTTTCGTAATCCAAATTGTCGACCTTGACAAAAGGTGCTAAGTAAGTATCAAACGAAGAGAAAGCCTGGGCGCCGGCCCATTCGTTTTGCATGATGCCCAAGAAGTTGACCATCTGGTTACAAAGACTGGCTAAATGTCTTGCCGGTTTTGAAGTGATCTTGCCTTTGACGCCGCCAAGTCCTTCTTGCAGAAGCTGTTTTAAAGACCAACCGGCACAGTATCCCGTAAGCATGCTCAGATCATGGATATGGATATCACCGCTTCTATGGGCATCGGCGATCTCTTGGTCATAGATCTCGCTGAGCCAATAGTTGGCCGTGATCGCGCCGCTGTTTGAAAGGATGAGACCACCGACGGAGTAAGTAACCGTTGAGTTCTCCTTGACCCGCCAGTCAAGCGATTTGACATAAGAATCGACGAGTTCTTTGTAGTCGAGCATCGTCGCACTCATGTTGCGGATCTTCTCGCGCTGTTTACGATAAAGGATATATGACTTGGCAACATCGGCATAACCGCTGTTTGAAAGTACCTCTTCCACGCTGTCTTGGATATCTTCGACCGCAATCTTACCATCCTTGATCTTTGGCTCAAAATTGCTGGTGACATTTAGTGCCAACATGTTGATGACGGTCGGATGATAATCGCGCTTTGTGGCTACAAAAGCCTTTTCAATAGCGCTGGCGATCTTATCTATATTAAAATCGACGACTTTGCCATCTCTTTTTACTACTTCGTACATAATCTTACCTCCCTTTATTCCATTCCTCTTATATATGTATCTTTTATATATTCACTCATGATCGTGCGAAACCTGTACAGCGTTTCTTTGTCATGCGCGTGCAATCCCTCTTTGATGATATGACCGCTGTCTTCAAAATTTTGAAAGAACATCCGTCTTGTCCCTTTGAGCCATTTGCCCATAGCTTCGATATCCGCATCGGTATGAAACTCTTTGACGATCGTCGTCCGAAACTCGTAATCGACTCTTCCTTCACATAAAAGTCTGACACTTTCTTCGATCTTAGTCATATCCACATTATCGATCCCGCAAGTCAGGGCATATTTGGCCTTGCTGTTTTTGATATCCATGGCGACATAATCGACAAGACCCTCATCGATGAGCTCTTTGAGAGCTTTAGTATTTATCCCGTTTGTATCCAGCTTGACCTTAAGGCCCATAGATTTGACTTTGATGATAAAGTCTTTAAGGCCTCTATGGATCAAAGGTTCGCCACCACTGATACAAACACCGTCCAAGATCTTTGCGCGCTCCTTTAAAAAGGAGAGGATCTCATCCTGATCGAGCTCGGTATTGCCCTCATCGAGGAAGACTAAGCCCTTATTGTGACAAAAGGGGCAGCGCAGGTTACATCCGCCGGTAAAAAGGGTAGCTGCCATGTTCCCGGGATAATCGAGCAGGGTCAACTTTTGTAAACCGAAGAACTTGACCTCGTCCGCTTTATCGTCGTCTTTGTCATACTCCTTTGCCCGCTCCAGGATCAGGTTGTTGACCCTGACGTATTCAAGAAACTCTCTGTCACATAGATCCTGCAAGAGATGATCCCACCAATCTTGTTTTTCAAGGTAGATCGAAGGGATGATGTCCTGAGCTTTTTTGGTCGTGTAGAGATGTTTTGAGCGCTTATCGCCATCATTACTTCGCACATCAACATAGCCGAGATCTTGTAACTTCTGGATCGACTTAGTTATATTGCCCTTATCGAAATTGCCGCTTTGAGCTAACTCATTCATCGTCAGTCCTTCTTTTTCATAGATCTGCGTCAAAAAAAGCGCCGAAGCATAACCGAGATCGTACTTTGAAAAGATCCGGTCAAAATGCTTCTGACTGGCGCGATAAAGGATCGACGAATCTAAACTCAATACATTTCTTTCCATAAACGGCTCGCAGATGTATTATAGCATATAAAAAATAAAATAGTTGAACATTCAATCACTTTTTTATTGAATATTCAACCATCTGTTTTCAGAGAATATTTTCAGCGATATAGTAAGCGACTGCATCCTCATCATTACTGCGCTTTAAAACGATATCAGCGATCTCCTTAGTCGTCAAAATGGCATTTTTAGGTACGATGCCTTTGCCGGCAACTTTGAGCATCCCATCATCGTTACTGGCATCGCCAAAAGCGACGACTTCATCTAAGGGAAGATCGTGTTCTTTGCAATAATGCAAGAGGGCATTGGCTTTATCCGTTTTGGCGTGGGCAAATTCGATCATGATCGGTTGGGTCTTAAAGACCTTGTATTCACCGGTTATATGCGCCTTTGCATACCTTTCGACTTCATCGATGATATCGATGCTCATCCGATACAAGACCTTGGCATTGTCTTCCTTATAAAAATCGCTCAGATCTTTGGCGATCTTGACAGGCTTACTGTTTCGGGCGCTGGTGCCCTGCATCATCTCGTCAAGACGCAGCGCCAACATGTGATCGCCCTCATAGATAAACGGATTGAGATCAAAGGGTGCCATAAACTCGACGATATCCTTTATCCACTCCTTTTTAAGTTTATAAAATGATGAAAAAGATTGGTCTAGCTCATCCCAAAGCTCCGAGCCATTCATCCCGATGACGATATCAAAGGGAAAATCGAGCTGCCAGAGTTCATTGAACCTTTTGAGCTCATCGACCGGCCGGCCGCTGGCGATCCCAAAAAGGATGCCTTTTTCATTCACCCTCTTTAAAATCTCCCTGGTCTTGGCACTGAGGTGTCTTTGACTGTCCACTAAGGTGCCATCGATATCACAGATAATTAAGCTTACTTTATCCATCGTTTTTTATTATAACTTTTAGTCGCCTAAAAGAAAACCCACCTTAAA
>CALUZL010000130.1 GCA_944325295.1 uncultured Erysipelotrichaceae bacterium
GCATTTAATATTACGACTTTTGATATGATCGATAAGTTTGGCGACGGAATTGTCATCGGATAAGGCTTCATAGTGAAAAGTCAATAGCTCGGCTCCGCTATCGATAAATCTATCGGCGTACGCAAACGGATCACTGATCATCAAATGGACATCCAGATAAAGAGATGTCAGTTTTCGGATATCGGCCAATACATCAGGGCCAAAAGAGATGTTATTTACAAATTGACCGTCCATAACGTCATAGTGCAGCCAGTCGACGCATTTATTTATCACTAAAAATTGTTCGTTTAATTTTGAAAAGTCAAGAGCCAGTAATGAAGCAGCTATTTTCATGTTCTCTCCTTTATATTCCCTTATAAGTTCGATGCCGATTTGCACTCAAGTTGTTGTTTGTAAGAAAGTCCATCAGATTTTTGTAGGTCTCATAAAATGTTTTTGGTATAGCTCCGCTTGCTACTGCTGCCTTTAAACAACAATCAGGCTCATTTAGATGATGACAATCAAGGAAACGGCACTTACCGATATAAGGATCAAAAGCGCTTATCTTCGATGCCAAAAGATCTTTATCGACACTTGTGAGATCGATCGCTGAAAAACCGGGCGTATCAGCCAGAAAACCACCGAAACAGGGGTATAGTTCGATATGACGTGTGGTATGTTTACCACGATTTAAAGCTTTTGAGATCGCTTGTGTTTTAATATTTAAAAGTGGATCGATCTTGTTTAAGAGCGTACTTTTACCAACGCCGCTTTGGCCGCATAAAGCCGTGATCTTGTCTTTTAAGATGACTTTAATAAAATCGGCATCATCATTTTTCCCGGTCGTATAGACCAAATAGCCGATTTTTTGATAATAATCGGTAATTTCTTTAATTCTCGACGGTTCGCTTAGATCATTTTTAGAAATACACAAGATTGGTTTTATATCATTATACTCTATAAGCATTATAAGGCGATTACACAATTCATAAGAAAAATCCGGATCATGAATCGACATAACGACAATGACTTGATCAATGTTGGCAAGATTTGGCCTGATCAGATAATTGCGGCGGTCTTTATAGCCCTGGATCACGTAATGATCGCAATAACGTTCATAAAGAGCGATATCACCGACTACCGGATAATCGAGTTTGCGTACCTTTCCGGCAAGTTCAGCAACAAAACTATTGCCTTCAGGAGTCAAAAGAGTATATCTTTTTGAGATAATCTTTGTGATCAAAGCTTCTTTCATCGATTACTCCAGATAAAAAAGCGTTACGAAGGAATCGCTAGTTTGCATATACGATGTCCCGACATCCGGATCCACTCTGACAACTGTCCCGCTTACTAACTCTTCCTTTTCTGATTCACTATACTCACTCAAGTCATCAAGTGATATGGCTTGCATAATAGAATTTATACCCATTTCGGTCAAGATGTTTTGTGCGGAACTTACATCCATTCCCAAAATGTTCATAGGGATGATTTCTGAAACATAGGCACTGTATTCAAAAGTGATGGTATTGCTCTTGGTGGGATCGAACTTAGTTCCTTCGATTATCCCCTTTTGTGAGAGTATGGTTCCCGGTGTTTTATCAGATACTACTGCTTGTCCAACGATCCTGATGTGTGGGTACTTGTTTTCAAAAGTATTGCGGACATCATCGATATTTTGCCCGACATAGTCTTCCATAACGGCGTAAACACCATCAGATACGACGATTTCAATGCTTGTGCCGATCTCGACTTCAGTACCCACTGCAGGGCTGACATCGATAATAAGTCCTTCAGCGGTATCTTCGGTGAGAACTCTTTCAATCTGGTCGAGATCTAAGATGAGACCTTGATAGTCTAACATCTCGCTCGCTTCAAGGACGCGCTTATTGATTACATCGGGGACTTTGACCATTTTTGTTCCAAAATTTATGACGCCACCCAGATATAAGATAACAAATACGATAAGTCCGGTTATGATCACTACACCGCTCAGATAAACAGCCATTATTATCGAAGATTTAACCTTTTTCTTTCCCTTTTTTACCGATTTTTTTGCTGTTTCTTTGTTTTGAAGATTTAAATCTTCCGGATACTCGAAAATAAGCCTTTGATCCTTAGCGTGTTTCTCCAAAAGACATTCGTTTAGATCCTTAAGCATGTCAGCTACATTTTGATAGCGATTTTTTGGATTTTTTGCCGTGGCCTTCAGGATGATATTTTCAACAGACTGAGGAATCTTCTTGTCAAAGTAGCGAACAAACGGAATTGGTTTTTTTATGCTCGCCATGACCACTTGGACAGCACTGTCCCCTTTAAAAGGCACATCACCGCAAAGAAGTTCATAAAAGACTATGCCAAGCGAATAGATATCGCTTTGCATCGTCGCCGTCTGTCCTTTGGCAACCTCCGGGGCAATATAATGGACCGATCCCAAAACGTTATCTTGGCCGGTAATCTGCATTGCGTTGTTTGCTAAGGCAATACCAAAATCCACGACTTTGACAGTACCATCATCTTTGACTAGGACATTTTGTGATTTTATGTCGCGATGGATTATACCCTTTCGATGAGATTCCATTATTGCACTGCACAATTGTTTCATCATCGATACGGCCTCGGTATAATAGAGAGCTCCTCTTTGTTGGATCAGTTTTTTCAAAGTGCGGCCTTTGATATACTCCATGACGATGTAATGATTCATACCATCATCACCGACATCATAAATATCTACAATATTGGGATGTGACAGCTTTGTTGAAGCTTGTGCTTCCCTTTTGAAACGCTCAAGGGCTATGGCATCAGAGGAAAGATCACCTTTAAGTATCTTGATGGCTACTTCACGATTTAAAACCGTATCAAGCGCAAAATAAACATCAGCCATACCGCCGCGACCAATGTGTTTGATCAAAAGATAGCGATTGGCAATCAAATTTACTTTACTCATGAGCATCTTCCTCCATGTCGACTAAAATGAGAGTAATGTTGTCATATCCACCCTTAGCCAGAGCACTTTTTAAAAGAAATTGCGCTCTTTGAGATAGTGAAAAGCTTTTATCACTTATGATGTTTTGCATTTGCTCGATCGGCACATAGCCATGTAAACCATCAGAAGAGAGCAGATAATAATCGCTCATATCACCGATGGCGTAGACATCAGCTGAAGCATCTTCAAAAACACCGAGAAAACGGGTAAGATAATGTCGTTTTGGGTGAACCTTAGCTTCATCTTCGGTAATGACTTTTCTTTGAATCAGTTCATTGACCAAGGTGTGATCTTGTGATAACTGGATCAACTTTCCATCTTTCATGCCATATACACGACTGTCACCGGCGTTGATGACGAAATTCCCGACTGAAGATATCAAAAGTCCGGCGATGGTCGTTCCCATGCCCTCATAACTCTTGTTTGTCAAACTCAGCTCATATACTTTGTTCGATGCGATCTTGGTGTGGTATTTAAGATAGGTTATCGCTTCCTGTTCATCCTTAAACCCCTCGTTTTCAGAGAAGATCTCACTGAAGTACTTAACGATCTCAAAGGAAGCAACTTCACCGGCCTTCGCACCGCCAATACCATCGCAGATCAAAAATAAGACGTCATCATTATCGTTATAAACACACACATAACTGTCCTGATTCTTTTTTCTGATCAGGCCGATATCACTTAAACTTGTAAATCTCATTTTTCTCCTTTATGGTCTTAGCCCGCAATTGGCCACAGGCAGCGTTGATATCATCGCCCTTTCTCTGTCTTAAAGTAACGGCGACACCTCTTTTTTTCAAAAGATCATAGAATTCAAGAGCTTTTCGATCACTGCAAGATTTAAAATCTTTTTCTTCTACCGTATTGTAAGGGATCAAATTGATGTATGCATTCATTCCTTTTAACAGCTTAGCCAATTCGTCAGCGTTTTTTACATCGTTATTGATGCCGTCAAGCAATAAATATTCTAAAGTAAGTCGGCGATTGTTGTCTTTGCTGTAGATCTTTAGTGCTGAAAACAGGTCTTTTAAAGGATACGCTTTATTTATGGGCATGAGTTTTGAGCGCAATTCATCATTTGAGGCATGAAGCGATATCGCCAGATTGTACTGCACATTTTCTTTAGCGAATCTTTCGATCATCGGAGCGATCCCGCATGTCGATATTGAAATATGACGAGCTCCGATCTCAATTCCTAAGGGATCATTAATCGTTTTCAGTGCTTTCATGAGATTATCGTAATTGTCAAATGGTTCACCGGTTCCCATGACTACAAGATTCGATAATCTTTTATCATCCTTATCCAAATATCTTTGAAGCCAAACGACTTGTCCCAATATCTCGCCGCTTGTAAGGTCGCGTTCTTTTTTCAGTATCCCACTGGCACAAAACTTGCAGCCCATATTACAACCGACCTGTGTCGAGATACAGGCGCTCATCCCGTAATCAAATACCATCAGGACTGTTTCGATCAGATTGTCATCTTTGAGTTTAAATAAAAATTTTTGTGTACCATCACTTGATATATGTCTATCTGCGAGTTCAAGGTTTTCAATATAGAATTCAGTCTTTAGATGGTCGATCAGATCTTTGCTTATATCGGTCATGTTTGAAAAATCGATCACTCTTTTTTTATAAAGCCAGTTATATATCTGTTTGGCTTTATAGGCTTTATAACCACGATCTTTTACATAATCAACTAATTCATCATAACTTAAGTTGTATATTTCTTTCATAGACATAATTCTATCTTATTTTTATCAGTTTAGCACTATAAAAGCGATCGGCATTAGCATCCTCAAGATACAGTTTTTCAGCGATCAGTTTTAATGAACCATCACTTTCGAGCAATCTTTTGATCTGACGATCATTTTCTTTGGTGTTGAGCGTGCATGTGCTGTATACCAGGATTGCTCCTTTTTGCATGTGTGCACTTACATGTCTTAAAATCGTTTCTTGCAAAGAGATGAGTTTATCGAGATCACTGTCTTTGAGGCGGTAGCGAATATCGGGTTTTCTTTTCATGACGCCAAGGCCGGAGCATGGGGCATCGATCAGGATCTTGGTTGCTTTTTTGATAACAGTCTCAGGAAATTTCTCGGCCGCGATATTGTACAGATTTAAATTTTTGTAACCGAGCTGCTGTCCTTTTTTTCTAATGAGTTCAAGTCTTGTATTATTGATATCATTTCCAAAGACATTTTCTTCATTTAAAATATCTAAAGCGTTGAACATTTTTGATCCCGGAGCAGCACACAGATCAAGAAAAACGTCATCATCTTTTAGTTCAAGCTCATGGATTATCTTAGCGCTGTTTAGATCTTGGACATAATATAAGCCTTCAGTAAACTCTTTTTTATTCAAGAGATTATCAGGAGCGATAAAGGAATCTCCATTGATCATCTCGATATTGAGATGGTTGAGATCAAAAGGGTTAGCTTTTTTGTGATTTATCCGATAGAAAAGCTTCGGTACATTAAAAAGATCTTCCAAGATAAAATTGAGCATCGCGGGGGAATATTGTGCTTTTAAAAGTTTAAATAACCAAAGTGGCAAACTGTAATAGATCGCTCTGCCCTCGTCGTTTGAAAGATCGGGAAGTTTAAACTCTGTGTCTTTGCGCAAAATAGCATTTACAAAAGCTCGAGCCTTTTTATCATTTAAAAGTTTCACGTATTCGTTTGCTGTATAATTTTCTTTTTCTAAGAAAAATCGTTCATAAAAAGCCATTGACAGTAAAATCGAATACTGTCTTTTGGTATGACTTTTGAGGTAATCTTTGAATTGATATTCTAAAAGATACAGATGTCTTAAGACACCGTTTACAAGCTCGGTAACAAAACCACGCTTTTCAGGTTGGATGCTGCTGAGCATCTTCTTCATGGCAAGAGATGCGTATTGGCCATCGATCAGGACAGCACAAAGAATGTCATAAGCTATCTTTCTTTCCATATCTACTCCATATACAAAGGATCGACATCGATCTTTATCGATGACATGTTTCTCTGATCAGTATAATCTTTGGTAATCTTTAAAAGCAACGACAAAAGATCGGCCAGATCTTTACTAGAGAATGTAAATCGATAGCGCTCTTTTCCTTTTGCCTTGTTTAGTCTAAACGGTTTATAGCGTCTTTCCTTAAGACCATCGGTTCTCTTTTCAAGATAAGCCACAGACTTTAAAAGACGTTTGATGTTGCTGTCTGATATTACCATTGTTGCCCAATGGCTGTATGGGGGGTAATTGGCCTTAAAACGGTAATTCATCTCGACGTTATAGAAATAATTGTAGTCTTGTTTTTCGACGGCTTTGATAACATAGTGATCAGTGTTGTAAGCTTGGATTATCACTTTCCCTTCACTTTCAGCTCTTCCGCTTCGTCCTGCCGCCTGCATCAAGAGGTCGAAAGTCGTCTCCGTGCTGTTGAAACTGGTGCGCAAAAGCCCGCTGTCAGCATTAAGAATGCCGACAAGAGTTACATCAGGGAAGTCTAAACCCTTGGCGATCATCTGTGTTCCGACCAGTATGTCATATCGATGCTTGCCAAAATCAGCTAGGATTTTTTCGTGGCCGTTTTTTACATTGGTGCTGTCGGCATCCATCCTGCCGATCTTGACGTCAGGAAAGATTCCCTGCAAGGTCTCTACTACTTTTTTTGTACCCAGTCCATAAGCGATGAGTTTTTTTGATCCGCAATTGGGGCATTGAGTGGGGACTGCGTAAGTTTTGCCACAAAGGTTACATTTTAGGATATTTGCATCTTTATGATATGTAAGAGCTGTTTCACAATCTTCACACATCATGACACTCATACATTCGGCACAGCGCATTATCGGTGTATAGCCCCTTCTGTTTAAAAGGATGATAGCCTGTTTATTCGCGCTTAATACTTTAGTCAGTTCGTTTTCGAGTTCTTTAGAGATGATATATGAACCGCCATCTTTCATTTCCTCTTTCAGATCAATTATCGATATTGAAGGTGGCATATTATTGATCCTGTTTGGTAATTTAAACAAGCCATAATCGCCTTTTAGTGCATGTGCATACGACTCAAGTGATGGTGTGGCGCTGGCCAAAAGAACTCTAGCTCCAAAATACGAAGCTCTTTTAAAGGCTACAGAGCGGGCGTTATATGTAGGTGTGTTATCTTGTTTGAATGAGTGATCGTGTTCCTCATCGATGATGATAAGTCCAAGATCCGAAAACGGTAAGAAGACAGCTGATCTTGTCCCAACGACGATATCGACCTCACCTTTAAGAACGCGGATGTATTGTTGATAACGTTCGTTGTCATTTAAGTAAGAATGATATACGGCGACATTGTCAAATCGCTCTTTAACCCTTTTTATCATCTGCGGTGTCAGCGATATCTCAGGAACTAAGATCAGGACTTGTTTTTTTCGGGCAAGATAATACTTCGCCAGGTGCAGATAAACTTCCGTCTTTCCGCTGCCGGTAGTACCAAACAGCAAGTTTATATTGCGTTTTGACGATAGGAACTGTTTGTAAACATCATCTTGTTGGGGCGTTAATTCTTTAAATGCTGATTTATTTTCATTTTGCTCAATTTGAGGATGATCTTCTATTTCAACCTTAGAAATATAGCCCTTTTCAAGCAATTTGGAAATGATCGCCGGTGAAAGTGAACGCGCTTGGCTGTAGGGCATTTTATCCTTGATCAGATCAAAGATAGCTTTTT
>CALUZL010000131.1 GCA_944325295.1 uncultured Erysipelotrichaceae bacterium
AAAGGTCATAATCGAGCAAAGTGATAATCCGTATATCTTAGCAGACAGTTCCAAGTTCAACTTCATCAGCAACATCAAGTTTGCCGATATCAAAGATGCTTCGATCATAACCGACAGTTTGCCCGAAGGTATCGATCCCAAAGATTATCCTTCGATGTATTGCCTGTTTGATAAGAAAAGATAGAAAAAGCCGTTTTGAACCTGAATCCAAAACGGCTTTTTCGTAGGGGGATAAATTTTCAAGTATCAGCGTGAAAGTTCTTCTACTTTGACGCCTTCTTTTAGTTTTTCGAGATCTTTCAAATCGGCAAGACCATCGGATATGACCGCAGCCTGGCCGGCAGCCGCACCCCATTTGAGGGCTTCTTTGATGCCTTTGTTCTCGCTTAGGATGCCGACAAATGCTGCAAGCATACTGTCACCGGCACCAACGGTATTGACAGCGGCCAAAGCCTTGTGTGAAACAACATAGAGTTTATCTTTACAGTAAAACTCTGCACCTTGAGCACCTTTTGACAAAAGAACACTTTGAACACCCTTTTTAAAAAGACCATCGATCATTTCGGTTACCGTTTTCTTGCGATCGCCGTACATGGCATGCAGTTCCTCGAGATTTGGCTTGATCAAAAATGGCTTGCACTTGGCGATCACATCTTTAGAAATGCCGGCTATATCTAACACCAGATGCGCTTTATGTTCCTTGGTGATCTCGCTTGCCTTAAACAGGAAATCTTCACCGACACCTCTAGCCAAGCTTCCCGATATAACCAAAAAATCATTTTCTTTTACTTGTTTTAGAAGTTCTAACATCTCTTTTTGTTTTGCAAAAGAGATCGAAGGACCGTTGTCATTTATATCCATTTCATCGTTGCCACGGATCTTGATATTGATACGGTTAGGTTCATCGATGCTGACGCACTCAAGCCTTGCGTGTTTATGTTTTGCAATCTCTTTTTTAAGGAAAGCTCCCGTGAAGCCACCGATATAAGCCGTCGCTATACTGTTAATGCCCATATTGTCAAGGACCGTCGATACATTGAGTCCTTTTCCACCGGCTAAAAAGTAACTACTTGCTGATCTTTGAACACCTTTTTTGATTTCACCGGTCAGTTTTACATAGTAGTCAATTGACGGATTCGATGTATGTGTGATGATCATGATGCTCTCCTTTGAACTTCTAAATCTATTCAGCGATCACATAATCAATTAGTTTGTAGTCAAAATTCTCAACCTTTTGATCTATGATCACTACCGCTTCATCCAACTCGGCAAATTTCGAGAAACAAAGCTTGTTGAACTTGCTTTTATCGGCAAGGATATACGTCGTTTTCGACTGTCTGATAGCCATGGTCTTGCCTTCGGCTTCATACTCGTCAGGTGTTGTAAATCCCGCTTTTTGATGCACACCATTAGTCCCGATAAAGGCGATATCAAAGATCATGCCTCGGATCTGATTGACCGTCTCTTTACCGGTAACAGCCTGAGTGTTTTGCTTGACGAAACCGCCGAGGATAAAGGTGCGTATCCTTCTTTTTGTCAGTCTTTGAAGATGCGGAATCCCGTTTGTGATAACCGTTATTCCTTTAGCTTTTATGTAGTCGATCATATTGTAAGTTGTCGTGCCGGCATCAAGGTAGACGACTTGGCCGTCTTTGATAAGAGATGCTGCATATCTTGCGATCTTGTTTTTCGGCTCGACATCCAAAAGTGACTTGATGTCCATCGACTTCTCAGTGGAACTCTCGTCAAAGATCCTGGCTCCGCCATGAAAGCGGACTACCAGACCATTGTCTTCCATGGCTTGCAGGTCTCTTCTTGCCGTGGCTTCCGATATGCCGAGTGTCAAGACAAGGTCCTCCACCGAAACAGAATGCTGTTTTTCTAAAAGCTCAAGTATCTTTCCCCATCTTCTGTTTGTCATTTACATTATCTCTCTTTCATTAAATTCCCATATTCGATCAATTGCTTCTTTAACACCGCTTACCACATACATAGCTTCTTTTTTTACGGTGTCCTTACTGGTATCCATGGCAAATGACAATCTTGCAAAGCGCATGGCTTCAACATCATTTACTTCATCGCCTATAAAAGCTACTGTGCTTGGATCGATCCCTTTCATTTTACAATATTCCGCTATGGCCTGACCCTTGCTTACAAAGTAAGGAACAAGCTCGATATTGTTTAATTGATTGATAAGGGAGCGGGTATTGGGGTGTCTGAGATCGTTTTGATACTCATCGCGATCATATGGGTCAAGAGCCAGAATGGTGACTTTATAGATCTCTACCTTATTTTGACGCAGATAATCGATGTCATAGATCTCTTTGTGTGGCCAGATCAAAGCTTCGGGTGAGGGATCGCCAACCTTTACGACAAGCGTTCCCCTTCCGTTTTCGCCGACGTGCATGTGCATGAAGCAGGACCACTTATCTTTTATCTGATCAATGATATCAAGGATCGTCTCATTATCGATAAACCACTTTTTTGAAAGCTTGTCATCGATCCAAATGCCCGATCCGTTCATCGTGACCCCGTCAAGTTTATGGTCGATCATCTTCTCGACATCTTCGATGGCGTTTTTCCCGCGACCCGTAGCGATCGCGAAGTCAAGACCCTTGGCGATGCTGCCTTTTACAGCTTCTATGTCTTCTTTTTTCACCTTGATGCCATCTTTAGTATCGATCCAAAAAGTTCCATCTAAGTCTGAAAATAATATCTCTATCACGATCAGTTATTGATATCGTCGATGATCGCTTGTGCGTACTCATCCGGAATTCCGGCAGGATAATCGGTAACGTTTGCTTCTTGTGAGAAAGTGTTGTATGCTTCTCTTTCAACCATATAACCAAGGTTGCATGGATTCATATAAGCCCAAAGGATACATTCCTTAGCTTTGGCAGCAGCCTTGATCCGCATACCTAAGATCGAACCAAGTTCACCCGGTACAGCTACGATCTTGAGTTCGCCGATATCGTAGATGCGATATGGCATATCGGTCTCTACATGTCTTGATCCCTTATCGATCTTGCGCGTATAGCTATTGATACCCGTTACTAATAATTTTACCGTGTCGAAATCTTTTTCTGTCTTTAGCTTCTCTTCAAACTCAGCCTTCTTTTTGATGAACACAGCGACATCGACATCGTAAACAGCTTTATATGAGCCTTTGTGCATCCTGATCGAATCAGTCTTTAAATCGACCCAAGGCGATCTTTTCTTTTTGATCTGATCGACAATATTGAACGCCTGTTTCTCGACTTCATCATAGACATTGCTTTGGCGGTATTGCTTGTTACCCATATCGCCGGCATTGCCCTGAGCCATGAGGACCGGTGCCTTGAATTCTTCTTCAAGTAAATCGCGCATCTTGCCAAAAAGATCAGCGCTCAGATCCATGAAATTGGGACCAAGGACAGTACAGTGATGTGCCAAGGTGCAGAACACTGCTTTTAATTCCTCGCCTTTAAAAAAACCTAATAAATGGACCCATTTATCCGAAAACTTATTCTTGTCGTTTCGGTTTGAATAAAGACCGTCGACGAGAGTCTTGCTGAACTTTAATTCAACTTCTTCGCCTCTCTCATTTAATTGCTCATAAATATTAGTACTGAGAGTATCGATGATGTAATTTACATAATCCTCATCTATCGGCCTTTCAAAATATGCTCCTACAAGAGGTCCGCTGTGCGTATGTGTAGCTCCGACCAAGATATCATCATAAGCGAGTGGATATCCTTTTTCATTGACACTTTTAATGACTCCGTTTACGATTTCATCATTTACGCCACTGACATCCATGCTGACCCAAACCATCTTCTTTCCACTAACTTCAATGACGAATACCGAAGCTTTGATGGGATCGTTCACTTTTTCAAACGCATGGTCTCTTTGAACATAACCGCCCTGCCACATGCTGTGATCAGGCGTAATATCTAATTCTCTAACTACTAAACGCATGGCTTCCTCCTATTCATCTTCATCTGTAATGTTTACGGACATCTTTTTTGCATAAGCGATAGAGTGTGAAGCTTCTAAGACCTTCTCCTCTATGTTTGCATCTGTCCAATCTATTCCTACTAAACTCAATACGATCATCAAGTTCATTCCACTGATGACATGAACGTTTTCGCGATCATGGAGATGTTGCATTACAAGCTGATGGACACTTCCAAAAGCGATGTCCGTAAAGACCAGCACTTCATCATCGGCATTTATCTTTGCGACATACTCAGCAAATTCCGTTTCAGCTCTCTTTCCTTCACCTTCCACATAAAAGGTGATGGCTGTCATGGCTTGCTCGTCATACAAAGAGAAGACTTTAAGCGTATCAAGCATTCCCAAAGCTAGACGACCATGACTACAAAACAAGATTTTTTTCATATCTTATCCTCTTTTAGAAATAGAGGGAGAGAAGGAACTCTCTCCCTTTAATATCGAACTTAGATTAACCCAAAATACCTAAAGCAGCACCGACGATACTGATAATAAGGACGATGAATACCAAGACCGTCATACTGACTTTCTTGCCACCGAGAAGCTTATAGCAGATAGCGGTGAGCGCAACCGGTACCATATAAGGCATGATCGCATTCAACTGATCTTGAACGGCCATCGTCGTTCCGGTATCGAAAGTGATGACAAGCGGTACCGTAACTGATACTACCGATGGGATCAGTGCGCCGACAACGGTAAGACCTAAGATCGAGCAAGAATCAGTAAGGACTTGCAGTGTCGATTTGAGCTCTGTAACAAGCCTTGTACCTAAACGATAACCCCATTCAAAGAATTTCAAACGGAACAGTGTTAAGACTATCGCAAAGATCGTCCAAAGGATGATACCCGTAGGATTGCCTTCAAGAGCCATCGGTGAAGCGATAGAAGCCCAGATCGTCGGAATAACGACCCAGAACAGCGTATCACCGATACCGGCTAAAGGACCCATGACACCGGTCTTGAAATCCTGAATCGTCTCAGCACCGGCACGTCCTAACTGCTCTTCCATACCGAGTGCAGCACCCAATACGATCTGACACATATAAGGTTGTGTATTGAAGTATTTGAAGTGGTTATTGATAGCTGCTAAATAATCATCATCATTGGGATAGATCTTACGAAGTGCCGGAGCCAGCGCAAATACTACTGCTTGACCAAACTGAACTTCATAACAGAATGAAGACATCGGCATGACCATCCAACGAAGACCCGCTCTATTGACATCCTTCTTAGTTAAAATCTCATTCATCTTCCAAACCTCCTGAAGTATTGGCTGCGCCGACTGTTGCGACGTTGTTGGTTGCATCATAGTAGTGTTTGAATGCTAGACCGAAACCGATGATCGCAACACCGAGCGTTGGAACACCGATATAGGCATACATTACAAAGCCGATGCAAAGATACAGTAAGTTCTTTTTGACAGGCATGTAGTTAAGAAGCATAGCCATACCGGTGACAGGTAAGACTTTACCGGCGACCGTCAGACCATTGAACAGCCATTGCGGCATAGCATCGACGATAGCTTGTGATACTGTCTGACCGGCGATAAGAACTAACAATACCGGAAGCAGATATTTACATGACATGAGAACCAAATGGAGATACAAGACATGTAAGCCCTGATCATATTTTTTCTCATTGAAAAGTTTCTGTGATAGGCGTGATACATAACCGTTTAAGATCTTATGTAATACGTCTAAGTTGACAAACAACATACCGACCGGCAAACCGATGGTAAGACCGATCTCATAGCCTTGTCCCGATTGGATAGCGACGATCGTCGTAACGATCGTTGTCAGGATGTAGTTAGGTACACTGGCACCACCAAGACCAACGACACCCATCGACATGAGCTGTAAGGTCGCACCGATAAACATACCCTGATTTACGTCACCACAGATAGCACCGATCAAAACCCCAACGACAATCGGTTTTGAAATGAACTGTGTTTGCGGACCACCGCTATCCAAAGCGACGATCTCAGTGACAAGTAAAATCAAAATCAACTGAATAACACTTAAGCCGAACATAATTCCTCCCTATTCTTTTATGATCTTGAACAAATCAACAGGTGACGCTGAAGGTGCATGTTGGACGTAGATATATGTGCCCAACTTATGTAGCTCCCTGAGTTCATCAGCCTGCTCTTCGGTTATAAAAGCGCGATTGCTCAACTTGATGCCCTCGTTGAGTAAATCAGTCGCACCGACCATGAGTTCGCTGATTGGAACACCGATCTTTTTAAGCTCTAAAAAGACCCTAGGTGTTTTAGCTAATAAGAAAATTCTTTGGCCTTCATATTTGTTGGCTTTAAAATTCTCTAAAGCTTTCTCTAAAGTGATGATACTGGCGGCATAACGATTCGGATTGGCTAACATCATCATCGCTTTCTTTCTCGGGTCGGTCGCGACAGCATCATCGATGCCCATGGTCCTTTGGCAATCGGCTTTTGGTAGCTATTGTGCAATAACGATGCCGTGCCGTCGACG
>CALUZL010000132.1 GCA_944325295.1 uncultured Erysipelotrichaceae bacterium
TATAAGCCGACAGACGATATTCAAAAAGCTGATCTGATCCTTTTGAATACCTGCGCAATCCGCAAGAACGCTGAAGATAAAGTTTTAGGGGAACTTGGATATCTGAAAAAACTCAAGCGCGATAATCCGGATTTGATCATTGCTCTGTCCGGTTGTATGGCGCAAGAAGAAGAAATGGTCAAGCACATCCTCGCTAAATATCCACAAGTCGATTTGATCTTTGGAACTCACAATATCTACAATCTGCCAAAGTTACTTTATCAGACGACGTTTATGAAAGAGAAAACGATCGAGGTATTTTCTAAAGAAGGGGAGATCATTGAATCACTGCCATCTGACAGAGAACTGCATCATAAGGCTTGGGTAAACATCAGCTACGGATGTGATAAATTCTGTTCATACTGTATCGTTCCGTATACGCGCGGTAAAGAGAGATCACGGCTTATGGAAGATATTTTAACTGAGGTACAACAGTTAAAAGATGAAGGTTATCACGAAGTTTGCCTTTTGGGCCAAAATGTCAATTCCTATGGTAATGATCTGCATCTTGAGCATGGTTTTGCTAAATTGCTTACAGAGGTCGCTGCCAGTGGAATTGAGAGAATCCGTTTTATGACCCCTCATCCGTACAACTTCGACGACGAAACCATCGATGTCTGCAGTCGGTATGCCAATATCATGCCCTCGATACATCTTCCTTTGCAATCGGGCAACGATGAGATCTTGCGCAAGATGAACCGTAAATACAATGCCCAACAGTATCGAATACTTTTTGATAAGCTTAAGACCAAGATCGAAAACTGCTCGTTTACCACAGATATCATCGTCGGCTTCCCAAATGAATCGGATGAAGCTTTTGCGGATACTTTAAAAATGGTCGATTATTGTAAATATGATAATGCGTTTACTTTCATCTATTCTCCAAGAGAGGGGACACCGGCGGCTATGATCGAAGATGAGATCCCGATGAAAGTCAAGGAGGAAAGATTACAAATCCTCAACAACAAGATCGCCTATTATGCCAAGATGAACAATCTCAAGTATCAAGATGAGATCGTTGAAGTTTTGACAGACGGTCCTTCCAAGAGAGATCAAAAGGTGTTTAGCGGTTATACGCCCCAAAACAAGCTCGTCAACTTTACCGGTGACAATATCGATATCGGCAGTTTTGTAAAGGTAAAAGTCACGGAAGCAAAATCATTTTCACTCGATGGTAAAAAGATTGAAGAATGATGATATCTAATCTATAATTAAGGCAATGGAGGAATTCTAATATAATGCAAAAAGTTCGTTTAATGGCACTCGGCGGTCTCGATGAAGATGGCAAGAACATGTTCGTGGTCGAGATCGATGAAAACATATATATTGTCGATGCCGGATTGAAGTACCCAAACGAAAGTGAACAGCTGGGTATTGAGTATATAATTCCGGATTTTACATATTTAATCAAAAATAAAGATCGTTTAAAAGCGTGTTTTATCACTCATGGGCACGATGATGTGATGATGGCTCTTTCGCACCTTCTAAAAGAAGTCGATATCCCGGTATATGCAACTGCTCTTACAAGCAAGATCTTACAAAATATCTTCCGCAAGCATAAACTTAAGAAGATGATCAATATCATCAAGCGCAAAGACACCGTAAAGATCGGAAAACAGATAATTCACAGTTTTCCGGTAATGCAGTCAATTCCTGACGGCATCGGTTTGTCTTTTGAGACCCAAGAAGGTCAGATAATCTTTACCAGCGAGTACATCGTCGATTACGATTTTATCAATCCGGCGTTTATGATGGACATCAATACGTTTTTTGAAATGGGTCAAAAAGGTGTCTTGTGTCTGCTTACGGAGTCGGTCGGTGCTTCTCGTGAGGGTTATACTTCGCCAAGACATCGGATCACCGATAAGATCGAGTCATATTTTGAAGATACGGACAAGAGAATCTTCATAACGCTATATAAACAAAACATCTTCAGAGTCATAGAGGTCTTAGATCTCGCTTTGAGGCATGGACGAAAAGTCATGTTTTATGACGATGATCAATATCGGATCTTAAAGTATGTAGAAGAATTGGGTTATTATAAAGCGCCTAAGAATCTTATCGTTAAAAGAGAAGATTTCCACAATGAAGACGAAGATATCGTCTGTGTCATATCCGGAAGCGGCAATGAAGTTTTCAAACTCATGAATAAGATTGCCGCCAATGATGATCCATATGTCGAACTTCGAAATACGGATACGGTGATAATTGCATCGCCTGTTGTTCCCGGTACCGAAACCGATGCCAGCAACATGGAAAATGATCTGTACAAAGAAGTTGACAGAGTCATCAAGATCAAAGCTAAGGAAGTGTTGTCGATGCACGCTTCAATAGAAGATTTAAAGATGATGCTGTTTATGCTTAAACCTAAATATTATTTACCGGTCAAAGGCGATTATTCAAAATTGATCGCCAATGCCGATATTGCGACTTCTATGGGTTATAAGCCCGACAAGATAATAGTTCTCGATAACGGACAATTTGCTACTTTTGAAGACGGAAGACTCGTATCGACCAGAGATTTTATCGAACTCAAAGATCAGATGATCGACGGAAATGACAGACTCGATGTTCAGGGCATGGTCCTAAAAGATCGGGAAACGCTTTCCACGGAAGGGGCTATAGTTGTCGGTGTATTCCTTAATTTCAAGACTAAGGAGATCATCGGTGGGCCGGATGTGCAATCGCGAGGTGTGATTTACCTTAAGGATGCCGATTACATCGTAAATCAAGTCGGTAATATCTTGATGAATACCATCACAGAGGCTGTTGCCAACAATACTTACGAAAATATGGCTACTCGTCTTGAGGCAAAGGAGCGGATATCGCGCTATATCCTTAAAGAGACCGGCAAACGACCGATGATCCTGCCGGCCATAGTTGAAATAAATATCAAGGACTAAATATGGCAAAAAAGAACGATAAAAAGCGAAACAACGATGAACTCATCGTAAAGATCATTGCAGCGGTAGTGGCTACTTCGATCTTGCTTACGGCTGTATTTAAATTGGGTACGGTCGGCATCATACTGAACAATATCTTGCGCTATGTCTTTGGAGAACTGTATCTGTTAGTAGTGGTGTCTGTTATTTTCTTGTGTTTGTATCATTTGTATTTAAATCGCAAATTCAAGCTAAACGCAAAGATCATCGTCGGTATTGTCTTATTGAATATAGCTGTAATATTAGCTTTTGCACAATTCAAGGCTGACAGGGCGATCGGTACGGAAGTGTTTAATGATTATTTTGCTACAGAGGCAATGCTTTTTTCGGCCAACGATCTAAACTATGGCGGCGGTCTTATCGGTGTATTTATCTACGCTGGGATTTCTTCGCTTTTTGGCGGTGTCGGTACTCTTGTCTTGATCATCGCTCTATTGATTATCAGTGCGGTATTGATCGTACCTCTTGATGTCTACGGCAAGTTTTTCGCTAAAGCTAAAACTTTAAAAAGTGATCTCGATGATCGGATTGAAGAAAAGAGATCTTTGAAAAAAGATGATAAAGAAGTCAAGGATACCTATCTCGACGTGATTGATCAAGATGACAATCATCAAGATAGTGCTCAAGAGACTTTCGCAGAATCTTTGAAGTCTTCGCCCAAAGCTTTTATCGATATCGATGAAGCTAAAACGCCAAAAAAGACAACAGAAGATACTTCTGTCACACAAGAGCCAAAGACGATTAAAAAGAATGAAGGTTATAAAGGTTATCGCTTACCGCCGTTAAACGTATTTGATGAACCGTCCAATACAAAGATTTCCAATATAAATAAGACTAGTGCGGATGTCAAAGGGAAGAAAGTAATCGAAATACTGCACAATTTTGATATCGATGCTTCGCTCATCGCGACCCATATCGGACCGACTGTCACTAAATTTGAGATTAAACCGCAAAGCGGTGTTAAGGTTTCAAGGATCCAAAATATCGCTGACAATCTTAAAATGGAACTGGCAGCCAGAGATATCCGCATTGAAGCACCGATACCCGGAAGAAGTGCGGTCGGCATTGAGATCCCAAACGTCGAACCATTACCGGTAAGAATGCGTGAATTGATAAAAGGCGCTAATCCCAATGATAAAAACGCTAAATTACTATTTTATCTCGGCAAAGATCTATTGGGCAAAGTTGTGACTTGCCAGTTGGACAAGATGCCGCACCTACTGATTGCCGGCGCTACCGGAAGCGGAAAATCCGTCTGTATCAACGCTATTATAACTTCGATTCTATACAGAACTAATCCAAGTGAAGTCAAACTTGTCTTGGTCGATCCCAAAAAAGTCGAATTTACTCCTTATCATGATGTACCGCACCTTTTATGGCCGGTCATAACCGATGCAACGATCGCCAGCAATATGCTCAAAAAGATCGTTGTAATGATGGAAGAAAGATTTGATGTCTTTGCCGAGGTTGGTGCCAGAAATATCGAGACCTATAACAATATGGTTGATGATTTTAATGCTAAAAACGACGATCCTGAAAAAAAGATGAACAGATTGCCTTTTATTGTCATCATAATCGATGAGCTTGCCGACTTGATGATGGTTCAAGGCAAGGAAGTCGAAGGTTCGATCCAAAGGATCACGCAGCTTGCCAGAGCCAGTGGCATTCATTTGATCGTCGCGACCCAAAGGCCTTCCACCGATGTCATCACCGGAATAATTAAGTCCAATATTCCCTCAAGGATCAGTTTCTCGGTTGCCAGCTCCATCGATTCGCGTACGATCTTGGATCAGACCGGTGCTGAAAGGCTCTTAGGAAATGGTGATATGTTGTATTTTCCGCAAGGCGAACCTTCGCCAATTCGTTTGCAAGGCGTCTATGTAACCGATAAAGAAGTGCGCACTATTACAGATTATGTTAAATCGCAAGCAAAGCCTGATTATGACGATTCCTACTTTGAATTTTTAAATCTCAGCAAAGAAGGTGGACAATTAGGGGCAACTAAAGGAGAGAGCGACAGCCTTTATGAGGAAGTCAGGGATTATGTGATCGATGTCCAGAAGGCTTCGACTAGCCTTTTGCAAAGAAAATTCGGCATTGGTTACAACCGCGCTGCCGGGCTTATTGAGTCACTGGAAGAAAATGGTATAATCGGTCCTGCAAACGGTTCAAAACCCCGTGAAGTTTACATAAAAAAAGAAGATGTGAACGATTCAGAATAAATCTGAAATCTTTTTGAATTAATTGTAAAGTTATTGTTAAAAAGGTGCCCATAAACTATAATAATGCCGTAAGATTTGCTTACGAGAGGAGATTTGAATGAAGAAATTTTTCAGAATTGCTTTAATCGCAATGCTAGCAATCGCTCTTGTAGGATGTACTTCAAATGAGACACCTACAGGAACAGACACACCTACTACAGGTGGTACAGAACAGACAGCTTCGATCAATGTCGGTTTCGTTACTGATACCGGTGG
This sequence comes from uncultured Erysipelotrichaceae bacterium, assembly GCA_944325295.1. Classification (GTDB taxonomy): domain Bacteria; phylum Bacillota_I; class Bacilli_A; order Erysipelotrichales; family Erysipelotrichaceae; genus JAHHTG01. Next base: position 5,459 of record CALUZL010000132.1, read on the forward strand.
TATCGATGATAAATCTTTCAACCAAACATCATATGAAGGTATCAAAAGATTTGCTTCTGAAAACGGCCTTGTAGAGGGTACTAACTTCTCTTACTTACAGTCAAGCGGTGAAGAACAGTACGTTCCAAACTTATCACAGTTTGCTGAAGAAGGTGTTGATCTCGTAGCTGCTGCCGGTTACTTATTCCAAGGCGCTATCGAAGAAGTCGCTAAAGCTTATCCTGATGTTAACTTCTTAGTAATCGATGTTGCCGGAATCGATATTCCTAACGTTCAGACTGCAAACTTCGCAGTTAATGAAGGTTCATATCTCGTCGGTGTTGTAGCTGGTAAAAAAGCTATCGAAGCCGGTACTAATCATGTCGGTATGGTCATCGGTCAGGAATCAGAATCTATGAACGGCTTCTGGGCGGGTTACCAAGAAGGTGTTTGGTCTGTTTGCCCTGATTGTGTTATTTCTTATGATAATGCAAACAACTTCGGTGATACAGCTGTCGGTAAGACATTGGCTCAGAAACAATTTGAAGCCGGCGCTACTGTAATCTTTGCTTGTGCAGGCGCTACAGGTAACGGTGTCATTCAAGAAGCTGCTGAAAGACGCACTAACGGTGAAGACGTATGGGTAATCGGTGTCGATACTGACCAATACGATCTCGGTATCTATGGTGAAAACGGTGAATCTTGTATCTTGACATCAATGATGAAACGTGTTGATACAGCTACTTACAATGCTTGCCAGCAGATCTTAGACGGCACATTCAAAGGCGGAAATATCGATTATACATTAGCTGACGAAGGTGTTGGTCTTCCTGATGAAAATCCAAACTTAACAGAAGAAGATCTCGCTGCTGTTGAAGAAGCTAAAGAAGCAATCATCTCTGGTGAAGTCACAGTTTCTACTACACCACAGACAAGTGCTGATAACGAATTAATCATTGGTTAATATCTTATTTAGCTGCTAGTAGAGCACAACCTCAAAGGTTGTGCTTTTTTAAAGCAAATTAAATTTTAAACAATACACAATAAATGTTACAATTAATACTAGAAAAGGGAGGAATTTGCATATGGCGTACGCTATCGAGATGCTCCATATAACGAAAGACTTTCCCGGCATAAGAGCTAATGACGATATTACCTTGCAAGTTGAGGAAAATACGGTTCACGCTTTGCTAGGTGAAAATGGTGCCGGTAAATCGACTTTGATGTCTATCTTATTTGGACTATACCAGCCAACTTCCGGAGTGATAAAAGTCAATGGGAAAGAAGTGAAGGTTACAGACCCAAACGTTGCCAATGATCTGGGGATCGGAATGGTTCATCAACACTTTAAATTGATCGAATGTTTTACGGTAACGGAAAATATCATATTGGGAATGGAACCTAAAACCGGTTTTCGGACCGTCGATATGAAAAAAGCACGAAATAAAGTTATTGAGTTATCCAAGAAATACGGTCTTCAAGTTGATCCTGATGCCAAGATATCTGATATTACTGTCGGTATGCAACAGCGCGTTGAGATCTTAAAGATGTTGTACCGTAACGCTAACATTTTGATATTTGACGAGCCCACAGCCGTTTTAACCCCGCAAGAGATCACTGAACTTATGAGCATTATGAAAAATCTTGTCAAAGAGGGTAAAACAATACTTTTGATAACGCATAAACTAAAAGAAATCAAAGCTGCAGCTCAAAAATGTACGGTCTTACGCAAAGGCAAATGTGTCGGAACAATTGATGTCGCGTCAACATCAGAGGAACAAATGGCCGAAATGATGGTCGGTCGTGTTGTTTCCTTTATGGTCGACCGTCCTGAAGCTAAACCAAAAGAGGTTTGTTTAGACATTGAAAAGCTAAATGTCAAGGGATCAAAAGGGACTTTAGCCGTTAAGGATTTCAGCTTGAAGGTCAGAGCAGGGGAGATCGTCGGTCTTGCCGGTATCGATGGTAATGGCCAGACTGAACTTGCTTACGCTCTCACAGGTATGACCAAAGTCGATAGCGGTACCGTTAAATTCAGTGGTACGGATGTTACAAATGCCAGTATCATGCAACACTATCGCCATGACATGTGTCATGTCCCCGAAGATAGACACAAGCACGGTCTCATTCTTGACTTTTTGCTCAAGGAGAATTATGTAGTTCATTCCTATACAGACAGTCCGTTTGCCAAAAACGGTGTTATTCAGACTAAAGCAATCGATGAATATGCAGCCAGACTATCTGAAGAATATGATGTCAGAAGCGGCGAGGGAATAAACACTATCACCAGATCGATGTCTGGGGGCAACCAACAAAAAGCCATCATTGCTCGCGAATTTGATCGCAACAGCAAGGTTATGATCGTCGTGCAACCGACCAGAGGCCTTGATGTCGGAGCCATTGAACTTGTAAGAAAAAAGATCGTCGAACAACGTGATAAAGGAGCTGCGGTTCTTTTGATCTCTCTTGAGCTTGATGAGATCATGAACCTTTCTGATCGGATTGCCGTCATTCATAATGGTACTTTGAGCGGACTTGTGATGAATAAGAACGTAACGGAAAATGAAATCGGATTGATGATGTCCGGTGGATTGAGTAAATTTGATGAGGAGGCTTGCGTATGACTAGAAAACACAGCGCTTTGACGATCTCGATCATAGCGGTCATCATGGGTGTGCTCATAGGCTGCCTGATCTTAGCTGTAACCGGCAGAAATCCTTTAAATATCTTTGTTGCCCTGATCAGATCGCTCACCGGATTCAGTATTAACCGACCGGATCGCGGTATAAATCTCATGTATCCTTTGAACTGGTTACTCTCATCAATGCCGATAATATTGACTGGTCTATCCGTAGCTTTCGCATATCGAACAGGCCTTTTCAATATCGGGGGCGAGGGGCAGTTTATTGCCGGTTGTATCGCTTGTTCATTTGTGGCTCTGATGGTGGATTTACCACCTGTTGTCCATACATTGGCATGTATCGTTGCTGCAGCTTTGGCGGGTGCAATTTGGGCCTTTTTGCCCGGGTTTTTAAAAGCCTACAGGAACATCAACGAGGTTGTAATCTGTGTAATGCTCAATTATACAGCCTTATATTTCAACGATTGGTTTACAAGAACGTTCTTCCCGATAGATACATTTACATTAGCCAGGACGATAGACTATCCGGAATCGGTCAGTTTAGGAAATTTGGGATTTGGCACAGCGTCTCAATTTAACTGGGGTTTTGTGATTGTTTTGATCTGTGTAGCCGTATTCTGGTTTGTCATGGAAAAGACAACCTTTGGTTATTCGCTTAGAGCTACCGGATTCAACAGCGAGGGATCGCGTTATGCCGGTATGAAGAATCGCCGTAATACCGTTCTTTCGATGATGATCGCCGGAGCCTTTACAGGTATCGCCGGAGCCATTGTCTTAATAGGCAACTATGGTTATGGCCGCATCTTTACAAGTTTTGATAATTTTGGCTTTGATGGTATTTCCGTTGCCTTAGTCGGGGGATCAAATGCTCTAGGTGTTTTGGCTTCAGGACTTCTGTTTGGTCTTATGGCAGCTTCGGAGACGCAATTCCAGATCCTTGGTATACCAAGTGAGATTTCCGATCTTATCCAGGCAGCGATAATCATTTTTGTCGCAATTCAATACGGTGTTTCTTTGGTCTTAGACCTGATTTCAAATAACATTATGAAAAAGAAAGTAAAGGAGGCCGCTTAAGATGTTAGATTTAATCTATGAGATGTTCCCGATAGCACTTACTTCTTCGGTCCCGCTGATCATCACCGGCTTAGGTGGGGTCTTCTCTGAAAGAAGCGGTGTTGTTAATATTGCGTTAGATGGCTGTATGCAGATCGGTGGCTTTGTCGCTGCAGCACTGCTAGTCATCTTAGAGGGACTTGGTGTACCCGGGGCCATATGGTACTCGGTCATTGCGGCTATCATCGCCGGTGGCATCTTCGTATCGATTCATGCTTTTGCTTCTATACACATGCGTGCTGATCAAACGGTATCCGGTACTGCTTTAAATGTCTTAGCCGGTGGTCTTACAATAACGCTCTGCGAGATAATCTTTGGTCACAAGAGTACGACGGCTTTCAGTATCTCATCCATATTCCAAAGAGTATCGATCCCTGTCTTATCAGATATTCCTATCATTGGTGATCTGTTTTTCACCAATAACTATCCGTTTACTTATTTCGCTTATGTCTTTGTCATTATATCCTGGTTCATCTTATACAAGACGGCATTTGGTTTAAGACTCAGATCTTGCGGTGAATATCCACAAGCATCGGCCTCAATGGGCATCAATGTTCAAAAAACCAGGTGGATTGCTGTAGTTGCGTCAGGAATGCTTGCAGCACTTGGAGGTGCAACTTTAGTACTCACGACACAGACCTATTTCCATGCCGGGTCGATCAACGGACTTGGATTTGTCGCTATCGCTACTTTGATATTCGGCAGATGGCATCCGGTTGGTGTTCTTGGTGCCGGTATCGTCTTTGGTTTTGCACAGGTACTTGGATACTATACGAATAGTTTGCCATTATTATCAGCGATACCATCTCAGTTTTTCAACATGTTCCCATACGTTTTGACGATCATTATCTTGATCATATTCAGCGGTAAAAATTTCGGACCAAAAGCAAGTGGGGAAATATACGATCCCGGAAAACGCTGATCTTTTGAGGTCTCGTATTCAAAATTCCTTTCAGATCTAAGTTTAAAAGGTAACTTCGGTTGCCTTTTTTAATAAAATATCTTATTATTTGATTGCGCAAGTAACGAAGGAGGATAATGAATTTAACAGTTTTATTGGGTAAAGTAAAAGAACCTTTAGTCGTCAAAGAAACGTCTAATGGAACACAGTTTGGTCAGTTTGTGATCGAAGTCGAACGTTATTATCAAAAGGAAGATGGCCTCAGAGAATGTGATACGTTTATGGTCACGGTTTGGCGGGGCCTCGTAGATATGGCAACTGACCTTAAAAAAGGCGATATCGTCTCAGTCAGGGCGCATTTGACCCAGAACAATTTTGTCAGAGATGATGGTGAAGTACTTTACCGTACCGACTTGGTTGCTGAAAGAATAGCTCAGGTAGCTTGATCAAGAATAGTTCCTTTACGGAACTATTCTTTGGGTTAGAACATTT
>CALUZL010000133.1 GCA_944325295.1 uncultured Erysipelotrichaceae bacterium
ATGTTTAAAATCCTCACTTTCAACAATTAGATTATATTACAAGATATAAAGTGCTTCAACGAATTAGAAAGATAATCGTTAAAGAAAGACTATAAGATCATAAGTTTGATAAATCATTCCACAAAAATTCCCCAAAATAACAAAACCCCTTGATTTATCAGGGGCTCTTGAGGCACTAATGGTGCGCGTGAAGGGACTCGAACCCCCAAGCCGAGGCAATAGATTCTAAGTCTATCGTGTTTACCAATTTCACCACACGCGCATGCCTTAATATATTACGATAAATACTTTGTCTTGACAAGGAGCTATTTAAAATGCGGTCATAAGACCGCTAAATAAGGAGATATATATTAAAGAGGATCTTTCCTCTGTCTTAAATATAGAACCGTGACCTTAATTCAAACTTAAATCGTAAAGATATTCATTCAATATCGTTTCAAGTTGTGCATAAGTAGTAATCGAGTTGGTTTTGGCCTTGACTTTGGCACTGTTTGGAAGACCTCTTAAATAGTGAGAAGCAATCTCACGCATCTTGCGCATGCCCATGTCCTCACCATAGAGCGAACAAAGTTTTTTTGCATGTCGAAGACACATCGCAAACCGTTTTTCACTACTTATATCCTCTAAAGGTTCGCCCTTTAAATACGACAATCCTTTACTTATGAGAAAAGGGTCTCCGATTAGAGCTCTGGCGATCATTACCCCGTCGCACCCCGTCTCAAGAAGTCGCCTTTCGATATCTTGGACATCTCGAATATCGCCATTGCCAATGAGCGGGATCGTGAGTTCCTTTTTCAATATCTTGACATGGGACCAATCGCCCTTACCTTCATACATTTGACTGCGTGTTCGCGTATGCAAACAGATCGCACTGACACCGACGCCATCCAAACGCTTCGCTAAAGATAAGTAGTTGATCTCTTTTGTCGAAAAACCTAAGCGCATCTTTACCGTTACCGGTTTTTTGACGTTTTCAATTATCTTTGAAACGATCTCAGTGGCAAGATCCGGATTTCTCATCAAAGCACTACCGGCACCGGTCTTGATGACTTTAGTCATGGGACATCCCATATTTATATCGATGATATCGGCATTTGTCTCTCTGTCAAGATAAATGGCTGCTTTTACCATAGTATCTACTTCGGATCCGAATAATTGGATGGCGACCGGGTGGTAGCGATCATCGATTTGACACATCTTGAGCGTCTTGTCGTTTTTATAAACAATGGCTTTGTCTGACACCATATCCGTATAGACCAGTTGAGCACCGTTTTCAAATAAAAGCTCTCTGAATGCACTATCTGATATCCCGGCCATCGGTCCGGCAACGATCGGATTATCGATCTCTATATTTCCTATTTTAAACATTGCGGTATCTTTGGATATCTTCCTTAGAGAAATGATAGGTTTTATTGCAAAATTCACATTTGATGATGATGTCATCGTCTTTTAAGACTTCGTCGAGATCTTTATCATTCAAAGTCAAAAGACCTTTCAAAAACCGATCGCGATTACAATCGCAGCGATATTGCAATTTCCTTTTTTCTAAGATCTTGGCTTCAGGAAAGTACTCAAAGATGATTTCTTCGATCTTCATCCCCTCATCAAGCAGCGTCGATACCGGTCTTAAGCGTTTTTGAACTTCCTCAAGATAGACTATATCCTCTTCTTTATGTCCCGGCAGAAGTTGAGCGATGAGAGCACCGGAAGACTTCGTCGAATAGTCAATATCGACTAAGACTCCGCAAGCCACGATCGAGGGTACTTGTTCGCTGAGCGCAAAATAATAAGCAAAATCATCACCGATCTCACCGGTTTGGATCTCAACTTGCGATGTGAAAGGAATTTCGTTGCTGAAACGCGTTACCTTTAAATACCCATCTGTACCAACAGCTAATCCGACCGCTAATTTGCTCGAGTCGTTATATTTCAAATAGACGCTTGGATCGCCGACAAAGCCTTTTATATCACCACTACTTTTAGCTTCAACAAAAACGGTACCTAAAGGCCCGTTGCCGTTTATTGATATCTGGATCTTTTCGCCTTCATCTTTAAGATTCATCGCCATCAGTGCCGCTATGGCCATTACCCTGCCTAAAGCCGCATTGGCTGTCGGATACAGGTCATGAAACTTTCGAGCCGTTTCCGTTATTTCTTTAGTATCTGCTGCCAATATCCGAATATTTCTGGATTCGATGATGGCATTTATTCCATAACTTTCCATAAGTCCTCCTCTGTAAAAGAAGCTGATCTATTCAGCTTCTTTTGTATTATCACTTTCGATCAATTTGACAAGTTTGCCATCAACAACCCCGATCTTATCATTGATGAGCTCATCGATCTCTTCGGCCGTAAGCGTTTCATTGACGATCAGTGCTTCAGCGATCTTGATGAGATCATCTTTATGTTTGAGGATGATATCAGTGGCCTGATCGTGCGATTGCTCTACGATCTTTCTGACTTCCTGATCAATCTCAAAAGCGATCTGCGAAGAGACGTTGCTCGGTGAATTGTAATCACGACCCAAGAATACTGATCTGGCCCCGTGATCGTACTGGATAGGTCCTAGCTCACTCATCCCGTACAAGGTCACCATGTCTTTAGCGATCTTTGTGGCCTGTTCGATATCGTTTGAGGCTCCGGTCGAGATATCGTCAAAGAATATCTCCTCGGCACAACGACCGCCCATATAAGAAGTTATAGTGTCGAGAAGTTCTTTTTTGGTATTTAAGATCCGCTCCTTGCGCGGCGTTATCAGGTTATAACCGCCAGCGTTGCCGCGCGGTATGATCGTCACCTTTTGAACAACAGCGCCATCGGGCAGATTAAGACCGACGATCGCATGTCCTGCCTCATGATAAGCCACCAATTTTTTAGTCTTTTCATCATAGGTCCTGGACTTTTTAGCCGGACCCATCATGACTCTGTCAATGGCTTCATCGATGTCGTTCATGTCGATGATTTCTTTATTTTCTCTTACAGCTAAAATCGCTGCTTCGTTTAAAACATTTTCAAGGTCAGCACCACTAAAACCCGGAGTCCTGGTCGCCAGTGCTGCCAAGTCGACATCGGGCGCAAGGTGTTTATTTCGGGCATGAACTTTTAAGATCGCTTCTCGTCCTTTTTTATCGGGCAGGGAGACCGTGATCTGACGATCGAATCTTCCCGGTCTGAGTAATGCCGGGTCCAAGACATCCGGACGGTTAGTTGCTGCGATAACGACGATACCGCTGTTATCGGACATGCCATCCATTTCTACTAACAGCTGGTTGAGCGTCTGCTCCCTCTCGTCGTGACCGCCGCCCATTCCGGCTCCGCGTTGACGACCGACTGCATCGATCTCATCGATAAAGATCATACAAGGTGCTGTCTGTTTTGCCCTTTTAAACATATCACGAACACGGCTTGCACCAACACCGACAAACATCTCGACAAAGTCTGAACCGGAAATAGAATAAAATGGTACATTTGCTTCACCGGCTACCGCTTTGGCCAGCAGAGTCTTACCGGTACCGGGTGAGCCGACCATCAGAATGCCTTTGGGAATACGTGCACCCATCTTGGCAAATTTGCGTGGTGTTTTAAGATACTCGATGATCTCGGCCATTTCTTCTTTTTCCTCGTCACATCCGGCAACATCAGCAAAGCGAACCTTTATGTCCTGCTCAAGTCGAGCTCGGGATTTAGAAAAGTCAAAAGCCTGCTTGTTAGCTCCGCCACCATTGAGGCTTTTGAGCATCATGTAGCCGAAGATCACAAACAACAATATCGGTAAAGCACTGGTCAAAAGCTCGATGAGCATATTGGACTCATTGGCATCAGACACTGTCACATTATTGTTCGCCTCAAGATCGATCACTATCTGATTGAGCAATTCTTCCGTATTTGGGATCGTCACTACAAAGTTGCGATCGACCCCGTTTTGATCACTGTAGACACCGACGATATCCGCCGTGTTATAATCGATCGTCAGATTTGCCGATTTGATCTGGCCGTTATTCAATATACTGTTGAACTGACCATAACTCAAGTTATCGGTTCTGCTCTGTTGCGGATTCATAAAAGCCAGTGTCAACAAAAAGATAATGACCATCAAATACGGCAATGAATAAATAAACTTATTGCGATTATTTGGCATTTAAAAACTCCTTAATAACATTCTCTTTTCAATATACCTATATATGGCAGATTGCGATATTTCTGATTATAATCGAGTCCAAATCCTACCAAAAAACGATTTGGAACCGTAAAGCCGACATAATCTCCTTCAATATCGCAGCTTGCGATTCGACCCTCTGGTTTGTCCAAAAGAGTCGCCACCTTAACACTTTTTGCACCTTTTGAATATAAGATCTCGATGACTTTCTTTAAAGTCTTTCCGGTATCGATAATATCTTCAACGATGATCAAATCATCATCTTTTACCGAATTCTCTAAGTCCTTATTGATTCTGACATCACCGGTTGATTCTGTTCCTTCATAGCTTGAGACATCCATAAAATCGATCTCCATATCGACAGTGATATGCTTCATAAGTTCTGCCAAAAAAGGTACCGAACCTTTTAAAAGCCCGATCAATATCGGTCTTTTGCCACGATATTCACTGCTGATCTCTTCACCGATCTCTTTGGCTCTTTTCACTATCTCATCGTAACTGATCAATACTTCCTCGATATCAGAATGCATTCTATTCTTCCTCCATATTTAAGTATTCTATCATAAAAAAGTTAGGTTTAATAGAATAATGTTCACAATCACAACCAATACCCGGCACAAATATTATCTTGCCGTTTTTTGCCAAGACGACCGGCCATCTCTCCCTTATGAATGAGGGGATTTTATGATCGATGAAATAACGACTGAGCCTTTTTTGACCATAGGTCATCTTTATGCGATCGCCATCTTTAAAATTCCGGATCGTGATCGGATAGTCTTTGGCCGATAAGGTGGCGCTGTGAAAACGGTCTGCTGTTTCGACCAGACTGTAATACTTCTTTTTATCTTTCTTAAAAGCAGCGTAAGTAAAACTGTATCCTTTGAATAAACTGCTTATGAATATTTGCCCGCGGTCTTTATAGATAGTCCTTTCGCCGATCGTCAGCTTTAAACCGGCAGTACTCTCAAGCTGTCTTTTCAACTCTTTTAAATGTTCTTTGGCGATCTTTTTTGAAAGTTTCATTCTCAAAAAGGAATCTTTGTCGATGATGTCCAAATACTCTTTTTCCGTATAGAGATTCCTTTTATATTTGGCGGCAATAAAATTGAGATACCTCTGTCTTTTGATGTTTATCATCTCACAGCGATAAAACAGGATCTTCTTTTTATAAGACGGTATCGAAAGCTTATGACGGATGCGATTGCGACTGTAGTCATCGTTTAGATTAGTCTCATCGATGCCATAGGGAACATGATTCTTTAAGCAATAATCTTCAAGACATCTTTTTTCGGTATCGATAAGCGGCCTTAAGACCTTAAGATTGCCATATGTCGTCAGCTTGTTTATCCCATAGTATTCATGATATGACCTTCTTTCAAGCTGCATCACAAGAGTTTCGATATAGTCATCTAGGTTGTGAGCCACAAAAAGGATATCGGTCTTATATTTTTCAGCGATATCTTCAAAGAAATGATAACGAAACGCTCTAGCATAATCCTGAAAGTTGCCCCTTTTACAGGTTGAGTGTGCTATTTCAAGATCGAGATCATATCTTTGACAATAATCTTTGACGATCATTTCATCGCGCGTTGCCGTATCTCTTTTATGATAATTCACATGACAGGCAACAACCGCACATCCGTTTCGCCTTAATAGGTCGAGTAAAGCCATGGAATCCGGGCCGCCGGAAACGGCTACTAATACCTTCTTCATATCCTAAACAGCCAATATTGCGCTTTGTCTGATCGACTAAGGCCAAGTTTTTCCTGAAGCTTCATCGAAGCCACGTTATCAGTCTCCACATCACAATACGGAAGTTCACCTTTAGCCAAAAGATGATTTATGAGATATCCTTCCAAAGCATAGGCCAGATTCTGCCTTCGATATTTGGCAAATACTTTGAGCAGTCCCATCGTACCATCGGTATGAATGCCAATATAGCCGGCAAGATCACCGCCGATGAAAAGGCCGAATAATTCACCTTTGGCAATTATCGCATGCAGTTCATCGTCGCTGGCCATATCGTAGTCAGCTCTTATAAACTCATAATACGTCTCATCTAAGGGGCGGATGTCATGTTTTGGTATCGGGACCATTTCTTTTTTTAAATAAGCGTAGACCCAAAACGTTGATGATTCAGCGATATCGTAATCAGCGATGATGTATTTATAAAGGTTCTCATCATAGACGACTACGCCAAAATAGTCTTTGAAGTCTAATTTAAAGTCTCTGAAAAGATTGAGGTCGCCCTTTATGTAAAGTACCCTTTCATCGGGATCCAAAAGAACTTGAGATCCCTTTTTATCATAGAGGATCCGACCTTTCTTTTTGACTTTAGCGTATTGGATATCGTCGATCTTAAACATTGAAGCGGAAATGCATGATATCGCCATCTTTGGCAATATAGTCTTTACCTTCGAGCCTGAGTTTGCCGCCTTCCTTAAGTTTAGCCTCACTGCCGTATTCCATGATGTCATCGTAGGTGAATACTTCAGCCCGAATAAAACCTTTTTGGAAATCACTATGGATGATCCCGGCACATTCCGGAGCCGTCATCCCGTCTTTAAATGTCCAACCGCGGCATTCATCAGAGCCAACGGTAAAAAACGTCTTTAAGCCTAAAGTCTTGTAAGCCTTTAACATAAGTTCATCAAGTCCGGCGCGATAGATGCCGAGATCTTCCAAAAACGCACTCTTCTCTTCTTTGCTTAAACCGCTGAGATCTTCTTCGATCTTTGCGCTGATCGCCACGACTTCATTTCCCTCTTTTAAGGCCAGATCCTTAAGGGCGAGATAATACTTATTGGCATCGGGATCATTGATGTCATCTTCTTTGATATTGGCGATATAGATCACCGGTTTTATGCACAACAGGTTAAGTGTCCTGATATAAGCAAGCTCCTCTTTTGAATAATCTGAGCTTTTCAAAAGAACGCCTTTTTGAAGTGTATCCTTTATCTTGCTCAAAACCGCCTCTTCAAACATCGCTTCCTTGTCTTTTGTCTGTGCTTTTTTTAGGATCTTGGCCATCCTGTTTTCAATCGTTGTCAGATCGGCCATTATGAGTTCATAGTTTATGATCTCCACATCTCTTAGGGGATCGACACTTTCATACACATGACTTATATCGCCATCTTCAAAACATCTCACGACATGACAGATAGCATCGACCTCGCGGATATTGGCTAAAAATTTGTTACCCAGTCCTTCGCCCTTACTTGCGCCTTTGACCAGCCCGGCTATATCCGTGAATTCAAAAGTAGTAAAAATAGTTCTGAGCGGTTTGTAGAGCTCACTGAGCTTTATCAGACGTTCATCTTTGACTTCAACGACGCCGACATTGGGCTCGATCGTGGCAAAAGGATAATTTGCCGCTTCAACTTTAGAATTGGTTATTGCATTGAACAGTGTCGATTTGCCGACGTTAGGTAAACCGACGATTCCGGCTTGTAAACTCATTTTGATACCTCTTTTTTCCGTATTATTCTATCACAAACTCCAAAACAAATGATATAACTAAGACATTTGTTAAATAGATCAGTTCCATTAACCCGTTAACTCCCAAAAAGCGCAAGTGGATCAAAAACAGCAAAAATAAACTCAAGGTAAAGATGCCGACTAAAAAACGTGATCGCTTTGGATCGTAAATCCTTATCTTAAACAGGATGCTATAGATGGCAAATGTTATTACACAAAAAGTGACATACAACACGAGCACGTGAAGATCGGAGATAAATGTCCGGTTGTGATCATAAGGCACAAGGGCGCCGCCGACGATAAAAAATGCGGTTAAAATGGCCATCTTTTTATCAAAACGGAAAAAGGATTTATAAACACAAAGCGCAAGCGAAAAGGCAAAACTTAAAACATGCAGGTAATTATATCCCGTTTCTATAGTACCGGAGCTATTGCCATATAAAAGATCAGTCTTGTAAAACAGACTGATCATGACTGATAAAGTAAAGATGTATAGAAGGACGCTAGTTCGCTTGGTCCTCATTTATCAAGATCCTCAAAGCTTCGATCGCCGTCTCGATAGCTCCTTGGGTATCATGAGCCTGCTT
>CALUZL010000134.1 GCA_944325295.1 uncultured Erysipelotrichaceae bacterium
GAATTTAAAAAAGAAGTTGCTCTTGTGGTAGAGAAGACCCTCTTTGAGATTCAGGCTAATTACAAAAAGATCATCGATTCCGGTATGATCGATCAGGTGTTGGAGCAAGGTGCCCAAAAGGCAAAAAATATAAAAGAAAAAAAGCTCAATAAGATCCAAAGAAAGATCGGTATCGAGATAAAGAAACGAAAATAAAAGTGAGCTGTTTAATACAGTTCACTTTTTTGCTATGAATTTGAGCTTAAAGTCTATTCTAGTTCATTGGCCGCCCTTACCAGCAAATCTCTGATCATCAGATGTTGTGGGCAAACGGCTTCACACTTTCCGCACTTAATACAGTCAGAAGCTTTACCATGACTCTTGGTCGCAAAACCGTAATCGCGATCAGTATCCGCATTGGGGAACTTAGTTTTATTGTTGAGGATCTCAAAGATCTCCGGGATATCGATATTCATTGGGCAACCGCTTGTGCAATAATGGCAAGCCGTACATTCGATGAGCGGAACACTTTGGATGATGTCATAGACTCTCTTTACAGCTTCAAGCTCTTCATTGTTCAAAGGTTTGAAATCTTTCATGTAAGAGATATTGTCTTGCATTTGCTGTAAAGAACTCATGCCCGATAAGACCATGAATACATTTTCAAATGATGCCGCAAAACGGACTGCATATGATGCTGATGAAGCATTTTTGTCAAGGCCATCGAAGACTGCTCTTGCCTCATCTGTCAGATTGGCAAGCTTACCACCCTTTATCGGCTCCATGACGATAACCGGTTTATTGTGCTTTACGCACACTTCATAACAAGCCCGGCTTTGAACGTTTTGGCTGTCGTAATCAAAATAATTGAACTGCAACTGTACAAACTCGATTTCCGGATGATCATTTAAGATTTTCTCAAGATATTCCGGGGTATCGTGAAACGACATGCCGAGATGTCTTATCTTCCCCTCTTCTTTTAATTTATAGCACTCTTCATAAGCTTTGCACTCTTGATAATGAGGATAGTTCTTTGAACTTTGAGCGTGCATGAGATAGAAGTCGAAGTAATCGACACCACATATTTTTAACTGGCTTTCAAAAAAAGGGCGAATATCGGCATTAGTTTCAAAATAATTGCTGGATAATTTGTCTGCTAAAAGATATTCGCTGCGGTCATGGCGCGATGTCAGACACTCTCTGACGGCCACTTCACTTTTTTCGTCGAGATATCCGTGAGCGGTATCAAAATAATTGAATCCGTTGGCGATGAAGTCGTCGACCATCTTAGATGTCTGTTCAAGTTCTACTTCACCGTCCTTCATTGGCAACCGCATACATCCAAAACCTAATTTTTTCTTTACTTCACTAAATTTTGACGTCATAAATTTACCCTCCATATATAAATATTTTAACTCATTCAAGGGGCTGTTGATAGTAATTGCCGATAACTTTTTTTGTTTCCTGAACATTTATAAAGGCATGATTATCGACCTCTAATACCGCTTTTATGACCTGTCTTTGTTGATACATATTTATGACCGTATAAAGCATGGTATTTTCATGGTGTAAAAAAGCACCTTCGGTATGGATCTTAGTGATGCCATGGCGAGTACCTTTTAAAACGTTTTGAATAACTTCATCGGGCTTGGAGGTGACGATTGTCAAAGTAATCATTCGATACCGTTCATGCAGACGCGTGATGACTTGCGTAGAAACGAATTGATAAATTATCGAATACAGTGCCTTTTCCCATCCGAAGATCAAACCGGCAATCAAAAGGATCAAAGCATTGGCTACCATAAAATAGTTCCAAGTGGGCCTATTAAACCGGTTTGACACATAGATGCTGATAAAGTCGGTTCCGCCACTGGAAGCATTGTTTCTAAGGGCAATGCCAATGCCGACACCGTTTAAAAGACCGCCGAAGACTGCTAAAAGCAAGGGATCATCTACAGTCAAAAGCGGTGGTAAAATACCGCTGAATATCGAAGCCAAGACGTATTGCAATATTGAGAAGATAGTAAAGTATTTACCGATATACTTAAAGGCGAGGATCGTCGGGAAGATATTCAAGATCATATAGAGGACACCAAACGGTATCAAAAATCCAAAATATTTAAAAGTGAGATCGGATATTATCCGCGAGATACCACCAAAACCGGCAGGGTATATACCGGCAACCTGGGAGAAAGATGTTATTGCAACCGCATATATAAAAGCGGATATACTGACCCATAAAGTCATCGTTAAGTCTCGCTTTAGCTCTTTAGTCGTCATGTTCAATACCTTTTGTATCCTCTAGTTTTACGCTGTGGATCTCTGCAAATCTCCTTACGATCTTTTCACTTGTCGTATTCAGTCTTGTAAAATCTTGATATACTCTGTCAAAATCTCTGTATAAGCGGTCATAGCGCTCTTTATAACGATCAAATTCGATGGCCAATTTACTGAATTCCTCTTGAATCAAGGCTACCTTTTCATCGCGTTTTTGACCGAGATATATCCCCTTTATAGCCGTGATATATGCCATCAGGGTTGTCGGGGAGACCAGATAGACATGTTTATCGTATGAGTATTGGACGACATCGTCAAAATGCCCGTAGATCTCAGCAAATACCGCTTCTGCCGGAATGAACATGTAAGCCATCGGTGCGGTATCGCCATCGATCAGATATTTAGCCGCTATGTCATTTATATGTTTCATCACATCGTTTCTAAAAAGACGACGGGCACTGTCTCTTGCAGCCTTGTCACTGTATTGATCATAAATTCGATTGTAGTTTTCAAGTGGAAATTTAGAATCGATAACTATTTTACCCAAGGGTTCCGGGGCAAATATGACGGCATCGGCAATTGAACCGTTTGTCAGTTTGAATTGTTTTTGCCAAAAATTGTCGTTCAGACCAAAAGCCCCTTCCAAGATCGAATAGAGTTCGACTTCGCCAAAGATGCCCCGGCTTTTTTTATCCTTTAGGATGTTCTGCAGTGAAATCAATTCACCGGAAAGATCTTTTAAGTTCTTCTGAGCTTCGTCGATCCTGACCATCCTTTCACTCATCGAATTGATAAGTTTTTCAGTTGTTTCAAAGTTTTTTATCAAAGAAGCATTTAGCCCGACTTGAATCTTATTTAGATGATTTGTCGTATTTTCACTTATGATATTGTTGAATTTTATGAGATCATCATTTATCTGTCGTGAAAAGTCATTTAACTGTTTTTGTAGATTATTGTTTTGTTCGATCGCTTTGAGCTTATCATCTTTTTCTTTATCGGCAATCATCTCCTTAAAGCGTTTGTTCTGGATGTTCATAAAAATCGCCATCAAAATAATGATAACGATAACTATTAGAAATAAGATCAAAAATAAGATCTCAGTCATATCAATACCACCCTTCCCTGAAGATACTATTCATCTTCGTTATCGCTGTAGCCAAAGATGACGCCGTTACTTTTCTTTCTTTCGTCGCCGCTTCGAAAATAGATGGCCGCCATAAGCAAGCGCAATGCTGCTAAGACCAAGAATATCATCACTCCCAACGATATGTAGTCATTTAAACTCTCTAACATGTTTCTCCTTTGTGCAGTTTAGCATATACTGCCTCAGCAACCGCCTCTGGCAAGACTTCTTTTAGAGCTTCGATCGGTAAAGATTCGATCTTTTTTATTGACTTATACGTTCGAAGCAATTTAAGTCGTCTTTTTTGGCCCAGGCCTTTGATACCGTCAAGTTTTGATATATAAGTGTTTTTTTGACGAAGCTTTCGATTGTAGGATATCGCAAAGCGGTGTACTTCATCCTGCATCGAAGCTAAAAACAGAAATATCTTACTCTTGGGATCGATATCAATTATAACACCACTTGTATCCAATAAATATGCCGTATTATGACGATCATCTTTCCCAAGACTAACAAGCTTGATATCGAGTTTAAGATCATCTAAGATATCACTGGCAACTTTTAGCTGGTTTAGTCCGCCATCGATTATTATGAGATCCGGTCTTTCAAGATTATCCATCAAAACCCGATAATAACGCCTGTAGATGACCTCGTGCATCGATTTTAAATCATCAAACGAATCCTCGAGTCGATACAGGCGATATTCCTTTTTATTTGGCTTTAAATCTTTGTAGACGACCATTGCCGCAACGGTATTTTTACCACCCAGATGAGAATTGTCAAATAGTTCGATCCTTTTGGGTGTAAAGCCGAAGATATCAAGAAAACCCAATGCGATATCATCGTAGTACTTTTCGTCTTTTTTGATTATCGATATCTTCTGATCGAGATTGATCCGGGCATTTTCTTTGGCTCGCTTGAGCATCTGATAAGCGAATCCTTTTGTCACTGATTTGATCTCTAACATGTCACTCAATGAAGAATAGTCGATATCTTTGTCAAGTATCAAGGTCTTCGGTAAAAGATGTGTTTGATAAAATTGATAGAGATAGGATATGAATTCATCTCTGGCGTCAGCGTAAAGATGGTCGATATAAAGATCTTTGGAAATGAGTCTTCCATCCCTTATAAAAAGACCGACGATCGATATATAGTTGTCTTCGACATAGTAATCGAAAACGTCAAAGCTCTCCTTCCTTGTGACTTGGACTGTTTGTTTATCGGCGGTTATATATTCGATGTCATTTATTAAATCCCGATATTCTGCGGCTTTTTCATACTTTTGTTGCGATGAAGCGGCTAGCATCTTCCTTTTGAGATCTTTTAAGATTTCTGTGTTGTCGCCTTTTAGAAAGCGCCTTATAGCATCTTTTATAGTTTGACACTCATCCTTTGCGATCTCGTATTGACAATATCCAAGACATTGACCCAGATGGTAATAAAGACAGACTTCTTTGGGCAAAGAACGACACTTGCGGGTCTTGAAGATCTTGTTGATGAGATCGATCGTTTTGCTGGCCGCTCCTGAATCCGGATAGGGACCAAAGATCTCACCTTTATACTTGGTCTTTTTATTTATTCGTATATAGCGACAATATGGAATATCGCCGCTTTCAAGTAAGATATAAGGATATGATTTATCATCTTTAAAGATTATATTGTATTTTGGATCGTATTCTTTTATGAGATTGTACTCTAAGATAAGGGCTTCTTTCTCACTGTTTGTAACGATGTATTCAAAATCATCGATATCTGCCACAAGTTTTGTCGTTTTAAAGTCATGAGCCCCTTTAAAATAAGAATTGACCCTGTTTTTGAGATTAATGGCTTTGCCGACGTAAATGATCGTCCCGTTTTTATCTTTCATTTGATAGGATCCGGGTTTGCTCGGTAAAGTTTCAAGTTTCTTTCTTAATTTTTCTTTCATTTTAATTCCACTATGGTCACATTGCTGCCGCCATCATAAGCATCGCCGTAATGAAAATCTCTGATGAACTTTTGTTTTTTAAGATAGGTCCAAACTGCTTCTTTTAGAGCACCGGTACCCATCCCGTGGATGATCTTTACCTGACTCATCCCACTTCCATAGGCTTCATCAAGATATTTGCTCAACGTTTCGATCGCCTCATTTGTTCGCATACCGACCAAGAGCAGTTCAGAGCTGACACGCTTAAAAGAGCGATCTTTATGTTGCTTTTTTACTGCCTTAGGTAACTCACTGCTTTCAAGATTTGCGATCATTGTTTTAATGATAATGCCATGGACATCAACACTTACGGCATCTTTTTTGATATCTGTGATCTTTCCGACTTGTGATGTCGACAAGATTTTCACACCATCACCGACTTTGAATTCTTTCTTTTCGGGTAGTTGCACAAATTCTTTTTTTAGGTCGTCGAGTTCTTTTAAAACGTCTTTTTTCTTAGATCCCTGTGCATTGGAAACAGCGATCATTTTTCTGATCTTTTCTTTTTGTCTTTCGAGATAGTTATCAGCTTTGATCTTAGCCTTTTTGAATAATTCATCTTTCTGAAGTTCAAATTGAGTAATGCTTTCTTGCAAACGAGTATTTTTTTCTTCAAAATCTTGCACCCTTTTATTCAATTCTGCTTCTCTTTTTGCCACTTGTGCCTGTTTTATCTCAAGCTCTTTTAACAGTCTTTCTTCTTCACTTTGATTAAGCTTCAAAAAATCATGAGCTTTTTGAATAAGCGTTTCATCGTTTAAATATTTTAAAGCTATTTCCAAAGCGTTGGAATTGCCAAAAGTATTCTCTAAATAGCGATAAGTCGGAACCATTTTTTCGGTATCGAATTGTTGTGAAGCTAAAAGGATATCTTTTTTGTCAAGAGAGAATTCTTTGATCTTATTAAAATGCGTGGTAATGACAAAGGTCGTATGGACGCTTTCTAATCGATCGATTATCGCCAGCGCCAAAGCCTCTCCCTCTTTAGGATCAGTTCCTGAAGCGATCTCATCGATTAGGACTAAGGAGCGATCGGTCATGGTATGGAGGATCTTTTTTAGGGAAACAAGCCGTGCGGAAAATGTACTCAGTGAGT
>CALUZL010000135.1 GCA_944325295.1 uncultured Erysipelotrichaceae bacterium
AAGATCGTCACTTCTGTATTTGATGATTGTGTATTTTGAATCGTCGCATTGGCGTTTTTATCATTTAGACGCAATATCACCAAAACACAAACCAAGACTACGACAACTGCTGCTAAAAGTCCCAAAACTTTCAGTTTATTATTTTGCATAGGCTTTGGAATCTCTTTCCTCTTTGAGTTTTGCGACTGCTTCTAAAAGTGGCAGCGTTTCGGTATCTTTTTTACCAAACTTTCTCAATGTCACAAGCGCATTGTCTCTTTCGTTATCGCCGATGACGATCGCATAAGGAACCTTTTGCATCTGAGCTTCACGGACGCGATAACCGAGCTTTTCATTACGACTATCGACACTGACTCGTAACCCTATTTCACTTAAGGCCTCTTTGACTTTATTTGCGTATTCTAAATGTTCCTCATGATGAACAGGAATGATGACGGCTTGTTTTGGAGCAAGCCAAAGCGGGAATGCACCGCCGAAGTGCTCGATGATGATACCGATAAACCTCTCGATCGAACCAAAGACGACACGATGCAACATGAGCGGTCTTTTCTTCGATCCATCCTGATCGATGTAAGTCAGATCAAACCGTTCAGGGAGATTCATGTCGAGCTGGATGGTTGCGCATTGCCATACACGGTTTAAAGAGTCATGGATATGGAAATCGAGTTTCGGACCGTAAAAGGCGCCATCACCGGGATTGATCTTGCATTCCTTGCCGGCGGCATGACAAGCTTTCTTCAGAGCTTCTTCTGCTTTGTCCCATACGGCTATATCACCGATATAACCCTCAAGCGGTCTTGTCGAAAGTTCAATATCATAACTGAGGTTGAAGACTTTGTAAAAATCGTCGATAAAGTTTATAAGTCTTACGACTTCTTCTTCGATCTGATCTTCTCTTAAAAAGATGTGAGCATCGTCCTGAGTAAAAGAGCGAACCCTGAAAAGGCCGTTGAGAGCGCCGCTGGCTTCGTGTCTGTGAACTAAGCCCAGCTCGCCAAGGCGTAAAGGAAGATCACGATATGAATGTAACGAGTTCTTGTACACCAAGATTGCCCCCGGACAGTTCATTGGCTTTATCGCGAAATCGTGCTCATCGATCTTTGTGGTATACATATTTTTGCGATAGTGATCCCAATGGCCGGATGTTTCCCACAGTTCCCGCGACATGATGATCGGCGTCTTGATGAATTCATAACCGGAGCGCTCATGGACATCATACCAGAAGTTTTCAAGTTCATTGCGCAAGATCATACCGTTTGGCAAAAAGAAAGGTTCTCCCGGGGCATATTCACTGATCATGAAAAGTCCAAGCTCCTTGCCAAGGCGACGATGGTCACGTTTTTTGGCTTCTTCAAGCATGAAGAGGTGCTCTTTGAGATCCTCTTCGTTTTCGTAACAGACTCCGTATACCCGTTGCAACATCTTGTTTTTAGCATCGTTTTTATAATAAGCTCCGGATACTTTAAGGAGCTTGAAATACTTTAACTCTTTAGTGCTTGCAACATGAGGTCCTCGACACAGATCAGTAAAATCACCCTGGCGATAGCAGCTTATGATCTCATCCTGAGGCATGTTTTCGATGAGATCGATCTTGTAGGGATCATCGGCAAACATCTTTAAAGCCTCTTCTTTCGATATCTCCTCGCGCACGATACGCTTGTTATCCTTTGCGCATTTCTTCATCTCTTTTTCGATCTTTTCCAGATCTTCTTCTTTGATGACCTCATCACCCAGATCCATATCGTAATAGAACCCGTCATCGATAACCGGTCCGACCCAGAATTTAGCATCGGGGTAAAGGTGTGAGACAGCCTGGGCCAGCAGATGGGCGCAGCTGTGATTCAGTACGTGCAGTCTTTCATCCTCTCTGATATTCTTCATATATCCTCCTTCTAAACAAAAGGTGATACCAAAGGTCGCTATAGCGAGGTACCACCTTAACTTATTACTCGATCCTTTAACGCAGGTCTACGAATCTCCCTTTCGGGGTCAACTCCTAAGTAGTAATCAGTCACTCTCTGAGATATTTGCAGCTTCCATATCTTCTCTTATTGCCGGACATGACAGATCGTGTCTTATTCATCGTTTTTTACATTGACTATTATAGAGGTTTACACCCGCTTGTCAAATCCTTTGCATCAGCCGATCGATCCTTCCATATTCATCTTCAAAAGCTGATTGAGCTCGACCGCATATTCCATCGGCAACTCTCTTGTGAAAGGTTCAATAAAGCCCAAAATGATCATCTGTGTCGCATCTTCTTTGGACAGGCCTCTTGACATCAGATAGAACAGTTGCTCTTCAGAGATCTTTGAAACCGTGGCTTCGTGTTCGATCGTTGAAGAATTATTGTTGGTGATGTTTGTCGGCATCGTATCACTTGTCGATATGTCATCAAGGATCAAAGTGTCGCATTCGACTTTAGCTTTGGCATGCTCGGCATTTTTACCGATCGATACCAGTCCGCGATAATTAACATAACCGCCGTTTCGCGAAAGTGATTTGGAAACGATATTGCTCGATGTATGCTTACCAAGATGGATCATTTTAGCTCCGGCATCTTGTTTTTGGGAATTTGTCGCTACGGCGATCGAGATGCAGATACCTTTGGCATAGTCTTCTGCCAAGATACAGGCCGGATATTTCATATTGATATGCGAGCCGATATTGCCATCGATCCACTCCATCACACCACTCTTTTTTACATAAGCACGTTTCGTTACCAGGTTGAGGATGTTGTTTGACCAATTTTGGACGGTCGAATAACGACATTTCGCTCCGGCGCCGACAAATATCTCAACGACCGCCGCGTGCAGCGAATCCTTGGAATAGCGCGGTGCCGTACATCCTTCGATATAATGGAGATCCGCTTCGTCATCGACAATGATCAATGTGCGCTCAAACTGCCCCATCTGTTCGGAATTGATCCGAAAATATGACTGCAGCGGTTTATCTAAATGAACGCCTTTTGGCACATAGATAAAAGAACCACCGGACCACACCGCTGTATTCAATGCTGCAAATTTATTGTCAGCGTAGGATACGATCGAACCAAAATACTTGCGGAAGAGATCGGGATACAATTTTAATGCAGTGTCCGTGTCATAAAAGATAACCCCGGCATCTGTCGCCTCCTTGAGCATGTTGTGATAGACGACTTCTGACTCGTATTGAGTCGATACGCCGGCGAGAAACTTCTGTTCGGCTTCGGGGATCTTCAACTTGTTAAAGGTATCTTTGATGGTCTTGGGGACTTCATCCCAGGATTTACCGACATCACGACTGGCTTTGATATAGTAGGTGAAATCTTGAAAGTCGATCTCGCTTAGATCCGGGCCAAAGGAAGGCATCGGCATCTCTTCGAACTTATGAAAAGCCTTAAGCCGAAGTTCAAGCATCCACTCCGGTTCGCCCTTTTGTTTCGATATCTCTCTTACGACCTCTTCATTTAGACCTTTATCTGTCTTAAATACGCTGACATCTTCATCTTTAAAGCCATAAGCGTAATCATCTTGACTTTTAAATATCTCTTTATTGTTTTCCATCTTTGTATCTCTCTAGCAGTTCCTTGATGCCCTCTATTCCGATAAGACCGCATTTTATCCGATTGGCTTGCTTGCTGAGGGTGTCAAACGCATTAGCCTCCGCAAGTTTGTCCGCATCAAAATCTTCTTCAGCGATCATCTTTTCATATTCACCGATGATCGCCAAAGCTTCATCCACCGTCTTCTCTGTCAAAAGTTCGGTCATGATCGATGTCGAAGCCGTTGAGATCGTACACCCGACACCGTCAAAGGCAATGTCTTCGATCTTATCATCGACTATCTTCACATAGACGGTTATATCATCGATACAAGAGTCAGCTGCCATGTGATTCTTTAAATACGAGCCGTCATTAACTTCCCTTTTGTTGCGAGGATTTTGATAATGATCTAGTATGATATCTCTTTTAAGCAACTCATCCATCATATGCTGGCTCCAATACACTTTTCAAGGGTCACCCCTTTTATGACTTCGATCGCTCTATCAACTTCTTCTTTAGTGTTGTATAGGTAAAGTGATGCACGGATCGTTTCTGAGGCACCGATGACATTTAAAAGGATCTTGGCGCAGTGGTTGCCCGATCGGACAGCGATGCCCTGGCTGTTGAGATAACAGGCGACATCCTGAGCGAAGATATCCTTGACGTTGAAGGTTACTATCGAGGTCTCGCTTTTGGGATTATAAACGATCACGTTGTCAAGTTTCAGCATCTCTTCAAGGAAATACTTGTGAAGTTCGCGTCCTTCCTCTTCGACGTTTTCCATCCCGATATCCATAAGATACTTCAAAGCTTCACCAAAGCCGAGTACGCCTTCGACACATGGTGTTCCCGCTTCAAATTTAAAAGGCGGGTTCTTTAAAAGGATATTGCCACAGATATCAAAACGGGCATTGCTCCCCCCACCGAGCATGAACGGATCCATGACGTCCAAAAGTTCGTATTTGCCATAGAGGACGCCGACTCCGCTTGGACCTAACATCTTATGAGAACTGAAACACAAAAAGTCCACATCGAGATCTTGGACATCGACTTTGATATGCGGGACGGATTGAGCCCCATCACAAACAACCACCGCTCCCACTTCATGGGCAAGTCTTGTGACCTCTTTGATCGGAACGATATTGCCCAAAACGTTTGACACATGGGCCAAAGTTACGACTTTGATCTTATTACCGAGATCGGAAAGTACTTTTTTATAAGCTTCTAAGTCAAAGATGCCCTCTTTGTCTAGGGGGATATACTCGATCCTGGCTCCGGTCACTTCGCTGACCTTAAACCAAGGCAGAATATTTGAAGCGTGTTCGGCTTCAGTCGATAAAATGATGTCGTCCGCTTTTAAAAACTTCTGCCCATAACCGTAAGCGACAAGGTTGAGCGAAGAAGATGCACCACTAGTAAAGACGATCTCATTTTCGCTTTTGGCATTTAAAAACTTGGCACACAGTTTTCGAACCGTTTCATACTCACTTGACACCTGATAAGAAAGATCATAATCGCCGCGATGTATATTAGCGCTCTCTTTTGTGTAGTATTCAACGACCTTGTCGATGACGCATTTGGGTTTAAACGAAGTTGCGGCACTGTCAAAATAGATTCTGCCCTTTTCAAACTCGCTTTGGATCATCGGAAAATCCGCTCTGATCTTTTCTTTGTTCATCATAAATCATCCACCCTTTCCATCAATCTTTTCAATATCGCTTCTTTGTCCTCTATACTTTCCAGAGCATCATCATTTGGAAGCAGATAAGAATTTATCAAAAGTTTTAGCGAAGCATCCTTTGACAATCCCCGACTGTTCATGTAATACAAAACATCTTCATCGATCGTCCCGCTGCTCAAGGCATGACTCGCTTCAACATCGCTTTCTTCGATCAAAAGCACCGGATCGATCTTGACTCTTTGAGGCGACCCGTAGACTAAAGAGCGGCTCTTTTGATGGCTGCTACTTTGTTTGGCACCTTTCAGTATCTTTCCGGTACACTCAAGTAAAAGATCGCCATCGTCTAAAATGACACAAGAGTTATCAATATTTACGATCGTATTTGATTTTTCGTTAACACATTCAATGACTACATCTTTTTTTGATCTGACTAAATATTTGGTAGTCAGTGAAAGTTCACCTTTTTTGTTTTTGAACAAAGAGCGCTGATGTAGCAAGGAAGGTGTCAGGTCATAAAATAAGATCTGCAATCTGCCACCAGAGATCTCGCCTTGTTCGTGAAAATTGATCGCCTTTTCGGTATCGACGATGTAGACGATCTTCACATCGGCATCTTTTATCCGATATTTGATGTTGAGATCGCTGTCAATTCTGATCGTGATCGTCTGATCTTTTTTAAGCAAAAGCTCTCGATCATTTATATCGACGCTTTTAAATGACTCAGTCATTGGCCCTCCTTTGATTGAGAGCACATGTCCCAAGACTGTACACTAAAGGTTTAAGCGGTGTAACCGGATGGATCTTAAGCTCTTCATAGAGCCAATCATAGCCATCGTTATCGATCTTTTCGACAAGTTCGTTATCACCTTCGACGACGATCTTGCCATCGACGATCACATGGGCATGTGTCGGTTTGATTATGCCAAAGAAGCGATCATAATGTGAGACGATCATCAAGCCGAGGTCACCTTTGCTTCGAATATCGTTTATCGCATCAGCAACAAGCTTTATCGCATCGACATCAAGACCGGAATCGATCTCATCGAGCAGGGCGATCTTGGGCTTTAAGATCATCATCTGCAAGATCTCGTTGCGCTTTTTTTCACCGCCGGAGAAACCGTCATTCACAAAGCGATGAGCCAGATCCTCTTTCATCTTAAGCTTTTTTATATTGCCTTCCATCAATTTATAGAACTCGAAAAGTGATATCGGTTTATCACGTCGGGAATTGAGTGCCGCCTTTAAAAAATCCGAATTTGTAACACCACTGATCTCTTGGGGATTCTGCATCCCCAAAAACAGGCCCTTCTTAGACCTTTCATCGACGCTCATCGCCAAGACATCTTCACCGTCAAGAGTAATGGTGCCCTTTGTGACTTTATAGCGGGGATGACCCATTATCGTCTGAAGCAGTGTTGATTTGCCATTGCCGTTTGGACCCATGAGCGCATGGACTTGACCGGAACCTATCTCAAGCGATACACCTTTCAATATTTCCTTATCATCGACATTTACATGCAGATCTTCTATTTTCAAAGTACCAGCCACAATACTTCCTCCTTTTTTTGACCACTAGATTATAGCACAACCTTTGATCAACCATTAAAATTACTCACTTTGAATTAAAACTGACGAAAAGGTGAATTATAAAACATGGTTTAAATATCGGCAAACTCTGTTATATAATATAGAGGCGTTTATTTTAAGGAGGAAATATGGACACAAAAGAGATCTTTAAAAAATTTTGGTTCGTTGGCTTAATAGCGGTCTTATTTGTCTGTTTCATTATTGTATACATCGTACAGATGATCCAAAATCAACCTGTAGTCAAAGAGCCAAAGGAGGAAAACGGTCAGTATTTGATCTACTCCATCAATGGCGAAAACTATACAGCTGATGAATTCTATCAGGATCTGTATGACGATTATGCTACGACCGTCGCCTATAATCGTTTCGATAAGGAAGTCTGTGAAAAAGCGATCGCGACGACTGACGAGATGAAAAACATCGCCGCCAGCAATGCCGCTTATCTCTTGGAGCAATATGGCGAGGAAGAATTAAAGGCACAGATGCAAAGCCTGGGTTACGACGAGGCCGATGATGCCTATGACTATTACATTTACATCCAAAAGTCACTGCAGCTTCGCACCGATTATCTCAAAGAACACACCGAAGATATCTTAAATCCATTCATCGAAGAGAACCATCCAAAGCTCATCTCACATATCTTAATAAAAGTAGCTGACGTCAGCGAAACGACTGATGATGATGGCAATGTCACTTATACAGCAAATCCGACAGACGAAGAGAAACAAAAACTCGATGATGTCTTAAATGCACTGGAGAATGGCGAGGATTTCGCCAGTGTCGCTATGGAGTATTCCGATGACAGCTCAGCTAGTCAGGGCGGCTACCTTGGCTACTTCGACGACAATAATTCGACATATGTTGAAGTATTTGCCGATACTGCCAAGACTCTAAGCGGCAATCAGACATCAGAAGTGATCACCAGCGAATACGGTTATCACATCATCTATTGCAATAGCGACAACATCGATGATCTATTGACAGAGACCGATTTTGTCAATGCGATCTTTGCTGATTATCCAAGTGCTTACTACGATCCGCTCACACAAGCAGCAAAAGAGCTCGGTATAAATATCGATGACGAGACGATCGCCAAAAACATCGAAGATGATATCGCTAAAGCTACGGCTTCAGAGAACACCGATAGCGAACAAGAAACAGAAAGCGAGGCTGAATGACCATGAAAAAATTGATCGTATTATGTTTAGCGACGCTGATGCTGACGGCATGCAGCCAATCTCAGACTATGGTCAGTGACCCTGATGCGAAGATCATCAGCGGCGATGGTGTCAACTATACAAAGCAAGACCTTTTCAATGACCTCAAAAAGAATGACTTTACTAAT
The DNA here is from genome assembly GCA_944325295.1 of uncultured Erysipelotrichaceae bacterium. Classification (GTDB taxonomy): domain Bacteria; phylum Bacillota_I; class Bacilli_A; order Erysipelotrichales; family Erysipelotrichaceae; genus JAHHTG01. The sequence goes on from CALUZL010000135.1 coordinate 8,137, forward strand.
ATCGTTTTGGCCGATCTCACCGAAAAGATTGCAAACTTTGAAGCAGTCGATACGACCAAGGTCGATGAAGAAGTAACTGAGTACATCAACGATATGAAAGAAACCTATGGCGATTCCTATGAAGCGATCATTGAATACTATGGCGGCGAAGAAAGTTTCAGTGACAACCTGCGCTCAAACTACCTCCTGGAAGCTATCGAAGAAAAGTATTGTGAGACAAATTATGATTCTCTGGTTACAGAATACACCCCTGTCTTAGCTAAAGTCGTATCATTCGAAGATCAAGCGACAGCTGAAAAGATGATCGCCGACATAAATGGTGGTGCCGGTTTTGAAGATGCTGCAAAGACCGCCGGTATTCAAACGACGGTCAGCGATACCGTCTATACTAAAGTCAGCGATGTCAACAATGAAGTTTGGACGTATCTGAGCGAAGCGGAAACGATCGGCCTTTGTGACTCACCGATCGTCAGCCTTAAAGATTCAACTAACAGTGATGGCAGCGTATCGACGACGCAGACATATTATGTGATCGAGGTCACCGGTCTTGATCCA
>CALUZL010000136.1 GCA_944325295.1 uncultured Erysipelotrichaceae bacterium
AAAGAGGTCCTCAAGGTTGGCTTTCGGATATTTTTTGAGCTGATCTAAAAGTTGTCTTTTGATCTCAGACATTCAAGCCGCTCACTTTCATTTTTCTGATGATCATTACTAAAAGCGGGATGATGACGATCTGCAAGATGATGCCCGGGATCGCACTGCCGATCGCACCGGCGTAAAAGGCTGCCAGGGTGAAGGTATTATTAGTGATACTCATGCACAAAAACATGGCAAGGCCCCAAACGATGCGTCCCAAGACCATCGCGATCAAAAGGGTCAGGTAGATATTGAGCTTATTTTTGGGCATTATCTTATAAAAGTAGCCTGAGAAAGCGCCATAGGCCATAAGTTCAAAAGCCATGCAAAGAGCGGTCGGGAAAAAGGGCGGCATGCCTAAAAGAAGTGACCTTGAAAGCGGGGCTAAAAAACCGACTAAAAGACCATAGGGCCAGCCACAGATAAAGCCACAAAGGATCACCGGGATGTGCATCGGCAAAAGCATCGAGCCGATCTGGGGGATCTGGCCGGTGAAAAAAGGCAAAATGAAAGCTAAAGCCAAAAACAGGGCTGAGACGGTTATCCTTAAGATGCGATCATGATTATTCATAACTGTTCCTTTCCGGTCGATGAAGATCTCTTCTGAGCACTAATCGTTACCTAAAAGACTTCTGTCTTGGCGATGCTTTTCTAAGCAACTATTAGTTTTATAGCATTTTCTTTAAAGAGCGTCAATCGCTCTTTGGTTTATCGATAGAGCCAATGTACTCTTCAAGCTTTACCAGTGCATCTTCGATGAGCTCTTTGGTGTTTACATCCCTGATGCCGGCAATGAGGTTATCACAACGGTTGATGGGGATGAGGATCCGCAATGCCTGAGCTTTCGAGACAGCGTTAGCCATCTTATCACTTATCTCGCCATAGAGCGAATCGGCGATGACGATCCCGATCGGTCCGATGATCACATCGGCACTTTTGGCATTGACAAGTACCGGATTTTCACCGGTCGCACCAATGTCGGCACCGGCTTTAAGCATGGCTGAAGTGGCGATCGCATTAGTTCCGATCGCTGTTATTGATACGTTTTTAAATTTGGCCTTTACAGCTTTGACAAGCTGGGCGCCAAGCTGGCCACCATGGCCATCGATTATCAAGATGTTCATTTATTGCCTCACATGTAGTTATATACTTTTCGCTTATTAAAGATGAAACCAAAGGTCACAAATAGAGCCATGATCTCTGCAGCACTGATCGCCAGCCAGATCCCGTTGATGTCAAGAAATAGCGGTAAGATAAGGATCGCTCCGACCTGAAAGACAAGCGTGCGCAAAAAAGAGATGAGGGCTGAGATAAGACCGTTATTTAAAGCGGTGAAAAAGGCTGAACCGAAGATGTTGAATCCGGAGAAGAGATAGGATAGCGAATAGAGACTGAGACCGCTTGTCGTCAGGGCACAAAGAGTTTCATCATAACCGGTAAAGAGTTTAGCCAAAAACGGTGCCGAGAGGATGCCGACAGTGGTCATGATCACCCCGACAAAAGCGGTAATGGTCAAAGACTTTTTAAAGATGTTCTTGAGCTCATCATTATTCTTGGCGCCGTAGTTGAAAGAGACGATCGGACTTGAGCCGGTCGCATAGCCAAGATAGATCGCGGCAAAGATGAAACAGACATAGGCGATGACGCCATAGGCGGCAACACCATCTTCCCCAGCCAACTCTAGGAGCTTGTTGTTGTAGAGGATAGTGACGATACTGGCCGAGACATTGCTCATGAGCTCCGAGGAGCCGTTGGTCATGGCTTTGACTAAAAAGGCACCATGGAAACGAGTTTTTGTCAGGTGCAGGTTCGTATCGTTGAAACTGCTCAAAAAGTATAAGACAGGCACAAAACCGCCGATGAATTGGGAGATGATCGTTGCGATCGCTGCCCCAGCCAAGCCCCAGTTCAAGACAGCTACAAAAAGGGCGTCAAGGACGATGTTGGTGCAGCCGGCAAAGACGACGACAAAAAGGGAAAGCTTTGGTCTTTCGGCGACGACAAAGAACACTTGAAACAAGTACTGCAACATAAAAAACGGCAGTCCGATGAGCATTATCCGCCCATAGGTCACACAATGGCCCAGCATCTGCTCGGTCGCCTTTAAAAACAGGGCGATCTCTTCGATGAAGATCTGGCCGCAGACCACAAAGACACTTCCCAGTATAAAAGTAAAATAAACGGTAAACGCAAAGTATTCATTGGCGCGTTTTTTATTGTTTTCGCCAAGGGTCTTGGCAACGATGGCACTGCCGCCGCTGCCCATCATAAAACCGATGGCACCGATGATCATAAAGACCGGATAGATGAGGTTAAGAGCGGCAAAGGGCGTCTTGCCGGCAAAATTGGATACGAAAAGACCATCGACGATCGAATAGATGCTGGTGAAGATCGTGGTGATGATCGATGGCAAGACAAAACGGAACAGTTTCGAATAGGTGAAGTGTTCATGTAGACCAATACGCATGCAATTATTTTATTAAACTTTATTTATAAAGACAAGGAAGTTAAAATAGTATCATGATCACAAGCGGCATCAAGGCTTATCGCAAAAGCATCGTCATCAATATCATCCTGTCTTTATTGGCCCTCGGTTTTGGGGTCAATGTGAGTTGCGGTATCTTGCTATCAACGCTGGTCTATTTTATCTACCTTTGGACCCTTGACTATGGTATAACCAAGGCCTTCAATGACCGCGACAATAAAAGCGTCGTGATCGTGTTAGTATTTGATACGATCTTCTTTGGTCTGCTGTTGCTTCTCGGTTTTATCTTAGACGATATTTTTTCACTAATAGGTATATTAATAGGGGTCTTTTCGTGTAAAATATTATATGTTATGGGAGTAATAAGGGGATGACGCTACATATCACCATTCAAAAAGAGATAGTGTCCTTAGTCGTCGTGGCTTTGGTCATCTGCTTTGGTTGTGTCCTTGTCGGAAACAAGATCAAAAAAGCTGATCCGCTGGCTAAACCAGGAGGGGTCGTGCTTTTGGCTTTGTGGTTTGTCGACCTCATCGACAATCAGGTCCTGACGATCGTCAGAAACCGCTTTGTCAAAAATCTGGCTCCGTATATCGGGACTCTTTGCCTGTTTCTCTTTTTGAGCAATATCTTAGGTCTTTTCGGTTTCAATCCCCCGACCATGAATTACAGCGTAACGCTTTCTTTAGCTTTGATAACCTGGATCATGATCCAGTTCAATGCGATCCGCGACAACGGTATCGGCAGTTATATCCACGGCTTCTTTGAGCCTATCTTTCCCTTTGTCGTGCCGAACATCTTCGGTAAGATCGCACCGCTCATCTCGATGTCGATCCGTCTTTTCGGCAATATTCTTTCCGGCTCGATCATCATGAGCGTCATCTACAGCGGCTGCATGTTTTTGTCCGATCTTTTATTGGGTCTATTCAATGTCAGCGGCTTCAATCTTTTCGGCATCGTCATCGCGCCCTTTTTCCATGCGTACTTTGATGTCTTTGCCGGTTTTATCCAGATGTTTATCTTTATATCACTAACGATGGTGTTTATATCCAATGAATTAAAAGAGGATGAATAGGAGGTTTTAATTATGGATGTAGGAACAGGACTTATTGCGATCGGTGCCGGTATATCAGTATTCACCGGTTTCTCAACAGGTATCGGACAGGGTTATGCCGCGGCTAAGGCGGTCGAAGCTGTCGGAAAAAATCCGGAAGCTGCATCCCAGATAAGAACGATGTTGATCGTCGGTTGTGCGGTCGCCGAGACTTGTGCGATCTATGGTATGCTCATCGCCTTTATCATCGTATTCGTACTTGGAGCTTAATAGATGAATATTGAAGTTGATGTTGCATCTCAACTTTTTCCCAATCCGTTTACGATGGCTTTTACGCTGCTTGTAACGGGTGTATTGTTTTTCTTTGTTTATAAGTTCTTATGGGGACCGTCAAGAGAGCTTTTGGCCAAGCGTCAGGCTTACTATGATGAAAAAGTCACCGGTGCTGATCAGATGAATGAAGAGGCCAGCCGCAATCTTAAAGAATCCAAAGAAGCTATTGCTAAGGCTGATAAACTGGCCCAAGAGATCAGACAGAGTGCCAAGAGTGAAGCTTTAGCGATCCGGGACGATATCGTCGATGACGCTAAACGGCAGGCTGATGACTATATCCAAAGAGCCAAAGAACGGATGGAAAAAGAGAAAAAAGAGCTCAAGGCCGATATCAACGAGCAGATCGTCGATGTCGCTTTGGCAGCCAGTGAAAAACTCATCGGCTCCAAAGATGTCACAAGGCAAGACAAAGAGGCTATCGAGCGCTTTATCGAGGAGATAGACCATGAATCCCGTCAGTGAAAAATGGGCTACGGCACTTTTGGAAGTAGCCGACGCGGATGATAAATTGAATACTTTAAAAGATGAGATCACAGATATCACACCTTATTTTGATAGTGATTTTTTAAGACTTTTGAAAAGTCGAAAGATAACCAAGGACACAAAGAAGAGCATCGTCAGGGAAGCTTTTAAAAGCACCGACAGACTTCTTCAAAACTTTATCTGTTTGCTTATCGACATGGATCGAATCGCAAACGTAAAGATGATCTTTAAAGATTTTGTCCGTTTGGCGAATATGCGGCTTGGCATAACTGAAATAGTGATCATAAGTGCCCGGCCTTTGGCTCAAGACAGTCTTAAGAGGCTGTCGCAAGCTTTGATAAAGAAAGTAAATGGTCCGATAGCGATCGAAGAGAGGATCGACGAGAGTCTGATATCGGGCATTAAAGTGATAATGGGTGCTAAGGTCATCGATGTCAGCATGCAAAGAAAGATAGCTGATATGCGCAAGACCTTGCTTGAAAGTTGGTGAGAAGATGACACTTAGAAAAGATGAGATAAGCAGTTTACTGAAGGAAAAGATCAAACACTACGAAGATAAGATCGTGACCGATGATGTCGGTACGGTCATGACGGTCGGTGACGGCATAGCTTTAGTCCAAGGTCTCGATCAGGCGATGGCCGGTGAAGTCGTCGTATTTCAAGACGGGACCAGAGGGATGATCCAAAACCTCGAGGAAGAGCTCGTCGGTATCGTCATCTTGGGTGATGACAGCGAGATCAAAGAAGGACAAAGCGTCAAAAGGACAAAAGAGATCGTCGAAGTGCCGGTCGGTGATGCCCTGCTTGGCCGCGTCGTCGATGCCTTAGGACGGCCGATCGATGATCTGGGACCGATCACAACTTCCAAAAAAAGACCGATCGAAAGAGTAGCTCCGGGCGTCATGACCAGAGTCAGCGTCCATGAACCGCTTATGACCGGCATCAAGTCTATCGACAGTATGATCCCGATCGGTCGGGGACAAAGAGAACTCATCATCGGTGATCGGCAGACGGGCAAGACGGCTTTGGCGATCGATACGATCATCAACCAAAAGGATTCCGATGTCCTGTGTATCTATGTAGCCATCGGTCAGAAGGCTTCAACGGTCGCCGGCATCGTGGAAAAACTTAAAAGTACCGGGGCAATGGCCTATACGACGGTCGTCATGGCCTCGGCTTCTGAGAGTGCACCGATGCAGTATATCGCTCCTTATAGCGCCTGTGCGATTGGTGAGGAGTGGATGGAAAATGGCAAGCATGTCCTTGTCGTCTACGATGACTTGAGCAAACATGCGGTCGCCTATCGGACGATGTCGCTTTTGTTGCGCCGGCCTCCGGGTCGGGAAGCTTACCCGGGCGATGTCTTCTACTTACATTCAAGACTGCTTGAAAGAGCGTGCAAAT
>CALUZL010000137.1 GCA_944325295.1 uncultured Erysipelotrichaceae bacterium
GCTTCGATCTCGCTTATGACGTTTACGGCTGCGATATCGATCCTTCTGATGAAGAGCTCTTTGGCGACGATGCGCTCATAAAGCTTTACCAGTCCGTTTACGATAAAGGATGAGGCGCAGGTCTTTAAGGGCAGATCGATCGTACCGTGGGCGTGTTTGGGAATCTTTCGGCCATAGCGGTCAAACTTTATCTCGCCTTTGTAGTCTTCGTTTACACTGCTGGTGTCATAACCGATCGTCAAGACCAGTTTTGAAGTCACAAAGCCCTTGTCGGTGAGATCAAGAGCCAAGCTGTCACCCATTTCCTTAAGGACGATCAGGGCGCCTTTAAAATCGTAAGGCTCTTTTAAGACCTGACCACTGCCGATACTTTTAGCTTGCGGTTTGTAGGCTTTGATATCCTTTATCGTACAGGGCTCATAACCCCAGGCATGATCGATCAAAAGTTCGGCATTGACGCCGAAGGTCTTATAGAGGAGATCTTCGTTTAAAAAATCGTGTTTATTGCCAATCGAGCAACGGGCGATATCACCCATCGTATAAAGGCCCAAACTTTCAAGCCTTTTGGCATAGCCCTGGCCTACGCGCCAAAAATCGGTGAGGGGTCGATGGTCCCAGAGTTTTTCGCGATAGCTTCGCTCATCTAAACTAGCGATCCGGACACCATCTTTATCGGCTTTGATGTGTTTAGCGACGATGTCCATGGCGACTTTTGCCAGATAGAGGTTGGTGCCGATACCGGCTGTCGCCGTGATGCCCGTCTCTTTTAAAACAGTCTTGATCAGTGTTTTGGCCAAGGTCTTGGCATCGGTCTTATAGGTATGCAAATAAGCGGTCACATCGATAAAGACTTCATCGATCGAGTAGACATGGATATCTTCACTTGCCACATAGCGCAGATAGATCGCATAGATCTGATTGCTGATCTCGATGTATTTGGCCATCTGCGGTTTGGCTATTATAAAGGTTATGGCGACATCTTTCGCCTTGTTTAAAGTGTTTAAATCAAAAGATTTGCCGATGAAGCGATGCGCTTTTTTAAGGCGTTTGGCGTTTTCTTTTTTGACCTTTTGTTTGACTTCAAAAAGACGGGGCCTTCCGGGTATGCCAAAGCTTTTAAGAGCGGGCGATACCGCAAGGCAGATCGTCTTATCGGTACGCTCCTTGTCAGCTACGACAAGATTGGTACACAAGGGGTCAAGACCGCGTACGACGCATTCATACGAGGCATAAAACGATTTGAGATCGATCGCGATATAACATCTTTGCATACCTAGATTTTAGCAAACTCGCCTGCGTATTGACTTATAAAGGTGAGAAATTGTACAATATTTAAGCAATCGGGAGGTGAAAGAATGTTACAGGTATTACTGCTTATCGTATCAGCACTCATGATACTGTTATCATTATTACAGAGTGGTAAATCTGATGGTCTTGGTGCTTTCACCGGTTCTAACGACCTGGGCTTATTCGCTAATGTAAAAGAAAGAGGTCCTGAAAAGGTACTATCGCGGGTCACTTTGGTTCTGGGAATCATCTTCTTCGCCATCGTGATCGTTATCAGAATCGTTGATTAAGGGCCAAGCCCTTTTTTATTTTATGGAAATACAGGAAAGAATACTCAATTATCTAAAGGAAGAGAAAAAAGGGGCCGATGTTCACAAGCTGTTGGCCGCCTTTGAGGTCGACTTCAAAGAGCTTTTAAAGGCACTGAACGCCCTGGAAGATGATAATTTGATCTATCGTGACGATAAAGATATCTATCATGACTTGCAAAATGCCAATATCAAAGAGGGCGTGGTCATCGTCAGGTACAATCGACCGCCGCTCATCGACAAAGAAGAAGGGGTCATCATCGACCTCAATACGGCCATGCACCTTGACAGCGTCTTTTATACGCGCACTAAAGGCGGTCTAAAGGTCTTAAAGATCTTAAAGCGAAACAGCAATTGTGTCATTGGCGATATCTACTACTACAATCATCGCTATCACTTCAAAGCCGATGATGAGCGCCAAAAAGGTTTTAAGATCACCAATTTTAACACCTTCAAGCTTCAAGATCATACCAAGGTCCGCTGTATCATTACGGATCATGTAAAAAAAGAGATGAAGATCGATACCGTCATCGGTCATTTGGACGACCCGCGCATCAATGAACTGGCGATCGTCTACAAGGCCAATGTGCCCATGGAGTTTTCAAGCGCCGTCTTAAAAGAGACTGAGAGGCTAAGCTTGCGGATGGACAGGGATGATCGCAAAGACTTAAGTACAGAGCTTGTCATCACGATCGATGGCGACAGTGCTAAAGATTTTGACGATGCGATAAGTCTTGTAAAGAATGATGAAGGCTACATCTTAAAGGTCCACATCGCCGATGTCTCCTACTATGTCAAAGAGGGATCAGCGATCGATAGAAGCGCCTTAGAGCGTGGGACATCGATATACTATACCGATCAGGTGATACCGATGCTGCCCCAAAGGCTCAGCAATGACCTGTGCTCTTTGGTCGAAGGTCAAGAGCGCTATACGCTGACGGTCGAACTTCACTACGATCAAAAGGGCCAATACATGAGCAGTGACTTTTACCCCTCGATCATAAAATCGCGCCATCGCATGACCTATAAAAACGTCAACCTGATCTTAAAGGGCGATGAAAGGCTGAGGGATGAATACAGCGACAGCGTCGGCATGCTGGAAGTGATGGCTGAGTTAGCGTCTATGTTGAGGAAGCGGCGCCAAAAAGCGGGAGCTATCGATTTTGACGACGATGAAGCGGCGATAATCTTAGATGAGCGCGGGGCCGTCAAAGATGTGCAAAAGGTCATAAGAGGCGAAAGCGAGCACATCATTGAAGACTTCATGATCGAGGCCAATGTCGCCATAGCAAGCTATATGCACTATCTCGACTATCCAATGATCTATCGCAATCACGATAAGCCCAAACAAGACCGGCTCAAGATCTTCTTTGAGCTTTTGGAAAGTCTTGACTATAAAATGAAAGGGAACCACTATGAAGTCTATCCCAAACAGCTGCAGGACTGTCTTTTGCACTATCGGGGCAGCGAACTTGAAGGGGTAGTCTCAAATCTGCTCTTGCGCTCGATGGCCAAAGCCCTCTATGACGATGTCTCGATGGGACACTTTGGTTTAGCCCTTTCCGATTATTGCCATTTCACTTCACCGATCAGGCGCTATCCCGATCTCATGGTCCATCGCTTGCTTAAAAAATACGTCTTTAAAGCCAATCTCGATGAGTACAAAAAGGACAAGGCGCGGATGCACGCAATCGCCGTCAAGTGCTCGGATTGTGAAAAAAGAGCGACACAGATCGAAAGAGATGTGAGCGATGTGCGCAAGGCCGAATACATGCGCGACAAGGTCGGAGAGATCTATGAGGGGATCATCAGCGGTGTTACTTCACATGGGCTTTACGTGCGCCTTGACAATACGGTAGAGGGATTAGTGGCGCTTAGGTCACTTGAGGGTTATTATACTTTTGATGAGAAGATGATGGTCTTATACTCTGATCATGACCGTTATCATCTGGGTCAAAAGGTCAAAGTCCAGGTGACACTGTCACTAAGCGATAAGCCGTCGGTAGAATTTATTTTGGTTTGATTATGAGTGTAAAAGAAATAGCGATAAACAGAAAAGCGAGTCATGATTATTTCATCGAAGACAGATACGAAGCCGGACTTTCTTTAAAGGGGACCGAGATCAAGTCGATCCGCAAAGGGAAGGTCCAGTTTAAAGATGCCTATATTTCTTTTAGTAATGGTGAAGCCTATATCAAGGGCATGCACATCGCCCTTTATGCCCAAGGCAACCGTTTCAATCACGACGAGGAGCGCGACCGCAAGCTCTTGCTTCACAAAAGTGAGATCCTTAAGCTCTACTCCAAGTGTAAGACCCAAGGTTATACAGTCGTGCCTTTAAGACTTTACCTTAAAAATGGCCTGGCCAAACTTGAGATCGCTTTGGCTAAAGGTAAGACTTTGTACGATAAGCGTGAATCCGATAAGGTCAAGACGATGAAAAGAGAGATCGAAAAGGCAATGCGCTATTAAAAGTTTTTATCAAGAAGACAAGTTAAGATACATTTAACGTTCTATTTTTGACGAAACATGATACAATCTTCCACAGTGGGGGAGTAGTTATGTTTCGTTTTTTCGTTAGTGATCTTGACGGCACCCTTTTAGATCACACACACAGGGTCGATGAAGAGGTGCTCAAAGGCATTAAAGAGATCTTGGCCAAAGGCCATTATTTTGCGATATGTACCGGTCGTTCGATGCAAGAAGACGATGAAGTCAACTTCGGCATTGAACACGAAAACATGTATACCATCTGTATGAACGGAGCGATCATCTACAAGGATGCCAAAACAGTCATCAAAAGAAGTCCGATGACTAAAGAAGCCGTGAGTTTAATGATCGATACCTTTCCAGAGCTGTTTTTAAGGTTTGAAGGTCAAAAAGTCAATTATTATCCCTTCAGTGCTGCTGAAGGTCTTGCCTATATAAAGGTTCAAGGTCTTTATAAAGATCATGAAGATGAACGGATGCAGTTTTTGGCCAAAAGGGCCCGTTTTGGTGCGACTAAAGAGGAGATCTTGGCCGATGACATCTACAAGGTCAATTTTTCGATCGGTGATATCAAGCTCATCGACAAGATGAACGATTTTCTCTATAAACACCGTGATCTCTATGTAAACTCACCCTGGGCCATCGGTTTTTATGACATCGTCAGTGCCGATGTGAACAAGGGCGTTATCACCAAATGGCTGTGTAACTATTTAAACATATCTGAAGATGAGACCTGTGTCTATGGTGACAGCTACAACGATTTTGAACTGATGGAGATGTTTAAGCACTCTTACGCTCCCAGTAACGCCATCCACCAGGTAAAACATTTAGCGGGCAATATCATCGGTGATTATGACGATCACAGCGTCATAAAGGACATGTTGGCCAAACTCGAGTGATATCGAAAGATATCATTTTATTTTGGTTTTAAAAGGTATATAATGAGTCGCATGGAAAATACAGTATCTAAGGGGATTTTGATTAAAAACGCTTTTAAGATGGCTTGGCCGGCAGTCCTTGAAAGCTTCTTTGTCTCGCTGGCCGGAATGATCGATACGATGATGGTGTCAAACCTCGGGCCTTCAGCCGTTGCCGCCGTCGGTTTGACAACACAACCGAAGTTTATCGCTCTGACCTTATTCTTAGCGGCCAACATCGCGATAAGTGCCCTTGTCGCCAGAAGGTTTGGCCAAAAGAACAAGCGCAATGCCAATGAGATATTAGTCACATCTTTATTCTTTGTCATCATCGCCTGTATCATCATCACGCTGATCACCGTCATCGGTGCTGATCCGATCATCAGGCTTTGTGGATCAAACGCTGACACACACGCCGGCGGCGTCACTTATTTCAGGGTCATCCAAGCCGGTATGATCTTCAACGTCTTGTCTTTGGCGATCAATGCGGCTCAAAGAGGAAGCGGCAATACCAAGATCGCCATGACGACCGATGTGACAAGCAGCGTCGTCAACATCATCTTCAACTATCTTTTGATCGAAGGCCATTTTGGTTTCCCGGCTCTGGGACTTTTTGGTGCCGCACTGGCGACGGTACTTGGTACGGTAGTTGCCTGTGCAATGTCGATCAGATCGCTGTTTCATAAAAACAGCTACGTCTCGATCCGATTCATCATCGATGAAAAGATCAGGCCGACACTTGACACTCTTAAAAGTATCGTGCGTTTAGCCAACAATTTCTTTATCGAAAACTTGGCGATGCGTATCGGCTTTTTGACGACGGCTGTCATCGCTGCCGGACTTGGTACGGATGCGTTTGCCGCTCATCAGGTCGGTATGAACCTTTTGAGCCTGTCGTTTTCTTTCGGTGACGGTCTGCAAGTAGCGGCGGTCGCCCTCATCGGTCAAAGCTTGGGCCAAAAAAATGGCAAGCTTGCCAAGACGTATGGTACGATCTGTCAGCTCATGGGTCTGGCGATGTCGTTTGTGATCATGGCTGTGATGTTTTTCTTCGGCCGCGACATCTTCTCACTGTTCTTTGAAGAGGCGCATATCTTGGATATGGGTGTGCTCATCTCTAATTTCATATCGATCATCACGATCTTTCAGATCTCGCAAACCGTCTATGCCGGTTGCCTTCGCGGTGCCGGTGATGCCCGCTATACCCTTATCGCTTCGCTGATCTCGGTAACGATCATCCGAACGGTCGTCACTTGGGCTTTGGCTGGCGGTATCTTCAATATCGGTCTTTCCGGTATTTGGATCGGTGTCCTGTCAGATCAGCTGTCCCGCTTTATCTTGTTTACCTTCAGATATCTGCAAGGCAAATGGGTCAATATCAACATCTAACGGCTTTAGGGCCGTTTTTATATGATGATCTCTTTTAAAAAGTCGTGGGCTAAAAGCTTTACGAGCATCGGCTCTTTTTTAGCGAGCAGATCGTATTTTTGTAATAATTTATTGTAGACTTCGATCTTTTCTAAGGCTTCTTCTTTATAAAGCAGACAATCATCATCGATTATCGCTAAGTCGAGCTCTTCATTAATCCGCTTATCCAAAGAAAGCTCATTTAAACTCTCATAGAAAGCCATGAGGTCAAGATCGTTTTCATAGGTGCCAAAAAGGTGCTCTTTGCGCTTTCGGAAGACGACAAAGATCGCGATGTAGGCCGCTTGAACATCTTCATAAACTTTAGCGATGACAAGCACTTTTTTAAGGTAGAAGAATATGCCGACACACCCTATAAGCAATACTAAAAAAACGATCATCTACTTCTCCACTAGCATTATATTCAGATCCGTCGGGACATCGATGCCCGCTACCTCGCCACTATCGGTGTATTGCCAAAGCTTATAGAGGTAGGGGAAGTCAGCTTCGTTATTGTATTGAGCATACCAGAGCGAGTAATTCATTATCTGTTCAAGATCGTAGTGCTCCGTTGCCCAATAGAGATTGGTATAGATCATCGGCTTATAACCGAACTCTTTGATCTTATAGGCAAAGGCCATGGCATTTTCGGTGTAGACTTCAGGGTTGACACTGTCTAACCGGCTTTCGTCATAACTTATATCTTCAAGGTCATAGACCACTTCAAGGTCGATATCGAGATCTTTGATCATCTCGTAAGTAAAATAAGCCTCTTCGATCGCCTCTTCAGTATTGATGGCATGCGAGAAAAAATAGACACCGACATCAAGCCCGACTTCTTTGGCCCCTTTGTAATGATCGTAAAAAAGACTGTCGGCATTTAAGATCCCGCTTTGATAGCCGCGATAACCGCAACGGATATAGACAAAGGATATCCCCGCATCCTTAACGGCTTGCCAATTGACTTCTTCTTGATGACTTGAGACATCGATCCCTAAAAGCGAGGTGTATTCAGCATCTTCATAGTATAAAAAGTCACCCTCATAATAAAGATGATTGCTGTCGATGATCGATAGGGGCAGATCCAAAAGATCATCTTGAGGTTCAACATCATAGTTGATAGCGATCTTTTCGTCTTTTTCACCACTAGAGATGATCTCGATCAGGGTATTGATAGCGATCAGTAAAGCGATCGTAAAGACTAAAGTAATGGCAACTAGGATGAGCAAACGATCTTTTCTGAGCCTTCTTTTTCTCATATATCAATTATATTACAAAAATCTCCATACGCCCAAAGCCAAAGGAATACATGTGTTAGAGGTTTAAAATTTAAACATCTTCAACAAAAGAAAATTAAAAAAACCATTCAGTCATTCTTCGGCAACGTCTTTTCTTTATGATCAGGATTGTAAAGGGGGACTTCAAGATGAGAAAAATTTTTAACATAGAAGAAATACTGGAAATGCCGGATGATATGTGTGATGCTTTAGAAAACGAAGATCAAGCAAAAGAAGAATTTGACATCCTGATGGCTGAAATATTTACCTTTGTATGAACATATCTAAAAAACTAGCCTCGCCAGGTGATGAAATTCTTCTTCTATCGGGTATAGGGCATTAAAAACAAAGGTAAACTTTCCATGTCTAAAATTGTAGCAAGTACTGAATAATGGCCCAACATCATTCCAAAATGCCTTTAGGAAATATCTCTAAGACCCTGTAGCATTAAATTTGATATAGATTTAGTTGGAATTATGCTTAATACCCTTACAATTTAAAGGATTTTCAGGTATAAAAAAGTTTTATACCAGCGAACCGGTTATATTTTAGAAACATTTAAAAAGAGTTTTGGCATCAGCGATGCTACCCTTGATTACATTCAGTCTAAAATCGGTTCATCAAAATGTTACCTGAATACTTCCAAAAAGATATCCAATACAACACCAGATAAAAAGTGAAATGTTTGCGTTCCTCGCTATATTTTAACGATATTAACCAAAGGCGGCGATATAAATGAACTTTAATTTTCTGGCGCATCTTTCTGTGCGGTCACATACTTCTGGTTACGGCTCTGCGGCTTATCCGGGATTGTCATTTGAAGTTGTCCGCTTTCAATCAAAGGACGAAGATGGAGCTGGGTAAAATTCTTTGTGTTTTTATATCCGCAATGCTCCATGATTTAAGCCTTGGATCGAGGTTCTTTGCAAAATGCCAAAATTGCAACTTGGGTGGTAACTTGGGTGGTGACTTGGGTGGTATCCTGCGGCCCGACCTTTTCCACCGCAATCGGGGTAAGCGGAATTACGGTGCGGAACACATCGCCCTCGATAAACTCCGGGGTCCCACCGGAATAGAGCTTCGTGTATTTGTAAGTATTCCGCATCCCGGACCCAAGCTCATCTGCCAGCCCGATTTCCCGGAACACTTTGGAGATGGGCGGATTCTTGGCATACGGCTCAAAGGAGGACAGGTGCAGAGCGCCGTGCCCGTGGGAACGGTTGGCGTTCTCGGTGTAGAGTCGGTCGCGCTCGATCACAAGTTTCGCTACATAGCCGCTGAAAAAATCCCGGTGGGCCAGGCTGTTGGAGCAGATCTCGCGTAGGATACGGTCTCTGACACTGACGCTTTGGACGCCTTCCTGCACAAAGGGGTCGCTGAGGTGCTTTTGACCGAAAGCGATCAGCCGGTCATAGGTCTCCAGCAGATTGGTGATAATCACGTCCCGATCATCTTTTTGTGTCTTACTTTTACGGTGAACACGTTTGTCGTGGGGATCCTCATAAACAAGATCTGCGGAATCGATATCATGACGGCGCTTTTGTCATGTGTAGCCGGTGGGGTGACCGATGTCTCGCTCATCTCGATCGATATGGGGGCTGAAACATCGATCGTTGCCCTGATGCACACCATAAGACTGGTATCGACCCTTTTGATCTTCCCGCTTTGGATCGCCTTTTTTACCAGGGCTGTAAAGGATGAAGACGATGAAAAGATGATCACTTCAACAAAAAAATCAAACGATCATCGTCTTTTGGGCAATGTCTTATCAGTGGTCATTGCCTTTGTGCTCGGTTATTTGGGAAGTCTTACCGGGATACCGGCCGGATCACTGATCTTTGCGATGGTCGGGGTCATGATCGCTCATTGGTACATACCCCAGATCAAATGCGATCGTTTTGTCAAGACTTGCGGTCAGTTGTTTGCCGGATCGATCGTCGGGGCGACGATCACAAGGGAAACGATCATAGCTATCCCATCACTTTTTGGACCGATGTTACTTTTGGTCGGCAGCTATTGGCTCATCAATATCTTTTATGGCAAAGTCTGTGCTAAAAGAGGGCTGCTTGATCTTAAGACGGCGATGTTTGCGGCTTGTCCGGCCGGTGCCAGTGATATGGCTCTTATCGCGTCGGATCTTGGTGCTGATCTTGCCAAGATCGGTCTGATCCAGGTCTTGCGGCTTATCTATTCCGTCTCAGTCATGCCGCAGTTGATCATGTTGTTTTGTAGTTTTATTTATTGATAAAACGTTATTAAACTTGTTTCATTTTCTAAACGTTTTCATACAAAAAAGGTGTTGAATCTAAAAAAGGTAATGTTTATAATCAAGTAATCAATAGCGTCATATAATACTTCGATATGGGAAGTAGTTTCTACATCTGACCGTAAATCAGATACTATGGCAAATACATTTATTTGTCGATGACCTGTTGATAGATAAATGGAGGAATAGAATGTTAGAGAAGTTTTTTAGGTTTTCTGAAAAGAAGACTACTTTAGGCACTGAAATAATTGCCGGCCTGACGACATTCATGACGATGGCTTACGTTCTCATCGTTCAGCCATCGGCTATGATCGGAGCGGCTCCGGAATTCATCGACTGTGCCGGGGTCTTGATCTCAAAAGAAGCGGTCATGGTGCTTGTAGCCTTAGTTTCTTTTGTGATAACGCTACTGATGGGTCTTTATGCCAATATGCCGTTTGCCCTGTCATGTGGTATGGGTTCAAACTTCCTGTTAGGAACGATGGTCCAAAACGGCGAATTGTCTTTCGGTTCGATCATGGGAATCATCTTGATCAGCGGTATCATTTTCCTGGCTCTGTCGATCTTTGGCATCAGAGATCTCATTGTCAGGATGATCCCGAAGAATATCAAGATCGCGATATCTTCATGTATCGGCTTTTTTATTGCTTATCTGGGTTTGAAAGATGCCGGTATCTGTGATTTCAGCGCCGGACTGGCGATGGGTGATTTTACCCAGATGACAACGATCCTTTCGATCGTCGGTCTTTTACTGATCGCCGCACTTACTGCCTATAAAGTCAAGGGAGCGATCCTTATCGGCATCGTCATCATCACGATCATTGCCATCCCGCTTGGTATCACCAGTGCTCCCAGCCAGATAATTGCGATTCCCAGTATCGACAATATCGGTAACCTGATCTTCAACATCAGTTTTGAAGGTGTCTTTACGGCAAGCGGTCTGATACTTGTGTTTGTCGCTTTCTTTGGCGATTTCTTCTCGACTTTGGGAACGGTCTTGGGTGTCGGTCAAAAGGCCAATATGCTCGATGAGAAGGGAAACCTTCCGGGGATCGAAAAACCATTCTTGGTCGATGCGATCGGAACCTGCGTCGGCGCCCTTTTCGGTTGTACGACGATCACGACTTTCGTCGAGTCGACAAGTGGTGTTGAAGCCGGAGGCCGTACCGGTTTTACGGCTGTCGTCACTGCGATCTGTTTCTTTATCGCGATGTTTTTTGCACCGCTTGTCATGATCATTCCGACCTGTGCTACCGGACCGGCTTTAGTCTTTGTCGGCTT
>CALUZL010000138.1 GCA_944325295.1 uncultured Erysipelotrichaceae bacterium
ATGGTCTACTGTGCCGACTGTGGGGCGAAAATGCGGTACTGCACGACCAATTACTTTGAGAAGCGGCAGGATCACTTTGTCTGCGCCAACTACCGCAGCAATACGGGAAGTTGTTCGGCGCACTTCATCCGGGCGGTTGTGCTGGAAGATTTGGTCTGGATGCACATGAAAACGGTCATCTTCTATGTGACCCGGTATGAGAAGCATTTCCGGGCCGCAATGGAACACCGGCTTCGGCTGTCCAGCGAGGAAAAAATCTGCGCCAGCATCAAGCGTCTGGAACAGGCGCAGCGGCGTATGGGCGAGCTTGACCGGCTGTTCATCCGCATCTATGAGGACAATGTAGCCGGGAAGATTACGGATGAGCGGTTTTCCATGATGAGCCAGTCTTATGAGGACGAGCAGGCACAGCTCAAGGTGGTAATCCAGACCTTACAGCAGGACATTGAAGTACAGGAACGACAGATTGAAAACTTGGATCAGTTCATCCAGCGGGTACACAAGTACACGGATTTACAGGAATTGACCCCTTACGCTCTGCGGGAGCTTGTAAAGGCGATCTACATCGAAGCGCCGGACAAGAGCAGCGGCAAACGGCGACAGAACATCCGTATCTCCTATGACCTTGTGGGCTTTATTCCCGTGGACGAGCTGATAAAACAGGAAACGGCATGACCGAAGCCATGCCGTTCCTGCGAAAACTAATTTTGCTCTCTTATGACCCCCGACCATGATCAAGGGAGGATTTTTATTTTTGATCGTATTCGGATGCGGCTTATTGCAGTTTTTCTAAAGCGATATCTATTCTTCTTAAGCTTTCTTCTTTGCCGAGAATACACGACAGTTCGATTGCGCCGCCCGGAGTAAAGGCTTTACCGCTCAAGGCAACTCTTACCGGATACATCAATACGCCGTTTTTAACACCGAGTTGGGCAGCTAAATTTACAAGGCCGCCATACAGAGTGTCGTGGTCCCAGGTTTCAATGGTCTCAAAGAGCTTTTTTGCTTCCGATAGTGATGATTTGGCGATCTGTGGATTTGTCTTCATCTTTTTGTTGGTGTAAAGATCGATATCATAGTCGCTAAGTTCGTCAAAGAAGTCGAGCATTTGTGGGATTTCCGATAAAATGTTTACTCTTTCTTTTAATATATGAGCGATCGCCATGTGATCATAAGGACCTTTTACAGCGTCTTTGATATAGGGGTCAACAAGTTTTAAATACTTATCATAGTCCATATTCCTGAGGTAGACACCGTTCATCCATTTGAGTTTTTCAATGTCGAAGATAGCTCCGGAAGTATTGATCCTTTTGACGTTGAAAGCCTGACATAGCTCTTCAAGAGAGTAGATCTCTCTTTCTTCTTCTGGTGACCAGCCAAGTAACGCGATGTAGTTGAGGATCGCTTCCGGAAGATAGCCTTTGGCGACCAGATCTTGGAAGGAAGCATCACCATTTCGTTTTGATAACTTTTGATGTTCATCCTTCATTACCGGAGGGCAATGGATGTAACGGGGAACATTCCAGCCGAGAGCTTCATATATCAGATTGTACTTAGGTGTACTTGAGAGGTACTCATTACCTCTGACGACATCAGTGATCTCCATCAGATGGTCATCGATGACATTGGCAAAATTATATGTCGGATAGCCATCAGATTTCAAAAGGATCATCTCATCTAATGTCGCATTGTCAACGGTGATCGTACCATATACCTCATCTTCAAAGGATGTCGTACCGTTTGGGTCGATGTTTTGTCTGATGACATAAGGCTCACCATTTTTGATCCTTTCATCGATCTGTTCCTTTGTTAATTTTTTGCAGGGATCACGATAGATGAAGGATTCGCCTTTAGCTTCGGCGACTTCTTTTTGCGATTTGATATCTTCTTCGGTACAAAAGCAGATATGAGCTTTGCCCATTTCGACAAGTTGCATCGCATATTTGTAATACAGACCCTGTTTCATCCTTTCGGATTGGACATAAGGACCATATTCACCGCCGACATCCGGACCTTCATCGTGTTTGAGATTGCAAGCTTTGAGTGTGTCATAGATGATATCGGTAGCACCTTCGATCAGACGTCCCTGATCGGTGTCCTCGATTCTTAAAATAAATTTACCGTCTTTATCTTTTTTTGCCACAAGATATGCGTAAAGGGCGGTGCGAAGATTGCCGATGTGCATATAGCCGGTAGGACTTGGGGCAAAACGTGTTCTTACATTTTTCATACTATCACCTCTGATAACGAACATATTCTAATATAAAATAGAGATTGTTTCAATTGTGTTATTGTCTTTGAGATAGGGACGTGATAATATGGTGCTCATGGGTGATAGAGTGCAAAATTTTCGTAAGTATTTGTTTAAAAGATTCAGCGCACCGACTATTTTGACGCTGAGCTTTGCCCTGATGATTTTAACGGGAGCGATCTTGCTCTGTTTCCCGTTTGCAAACGCTCGTGAACCGATGGGTTTTGTCGATAATCTGTTTACGGCGACGACCTCGACTTGCGTGACCGGATTGACAGTCACTTCGATCGGCGATCAGTACAACCTGATCGGGGACATCATCATACTCTTACTGATACAATTCGGTGGTTTAGGTCTTATGACCTTTATCTCGATAATCCTTGTCTTTTTGCACAACAATCTGCAGCTCAAAGAAAGAGCGCTATTGAAAGATGCTTTAAATAAGATGGATTATGACGACATCCGCTCTTATATAATCGATATCTTCAGATTTACCGTTTGTATCGAAGGTGTTGGTACACTTCTGTTGGCTACTCAGCTCATACCAAAACTCGGCTTTGTCCAAGGTCTTTGGAATTCGCTTTTTTTGGCTGTCAGCGCTTTTTGTAACGCCGGTATCGATATCTTCCCCGGGACATCATCACTTATCCCTTACAATGATAATTTTGTGATCGTATTGACCATTGCTTTATTGATCATATCCGGTGGTCTGGGCTTTGCGGTTTGGATCGACTTTAAGAAAAAACTCGGAAACTTTATCGCGCTCAAGCGAAAACTTGTGATGTATGCTTACAGGTTCCGCATGAATACGAAGATCGCCATAATCATGACTATCGGCATCTTGGCCTTTGGTACACTGTTTATCTTTATTGTCGAATATGACAACGCACTGGCTGAAATGACCTTTAGTCAAAAGCTTTTGAATTCGTTTTTTAATGTCACGACTCTCAGAACTGCAGGCTTTTCCACTTTCAATTACGCGATTATCCATCGCATCACAAAACTGTTTATGGTGATCGTCATGTTTATTGGCGGCAGTCCCGGTGGTACAGCCGGCGGTATTAAGACAACGACTTTCTTTTTGCTGATGTATGCACTTATCTGCCAGATCAAACAGACGCGCTACATGAACGTCTTTGGCAGACACATAAAGAAATCGAACTTTATAAACGCTTATTCGATATTTATTATTTATTTATTAATAGTCATATTGGCCGAAATGATATTGCTCGTTATAGAGCCGTTTGATTCTTTGGATATCTTGTTTGAAATAGTCAGCGCAATCGGTACAGTTGGTCTTACGATCGGCATCACGCCTGAACTTGCGACGATCTCAAAGCTGATCATCATCTCTTTGATGTTTATCGGCAGAGTCGGACCGATAACGATCGCTTACTCTTTACACAAGAAAGAAAAAGATACAAATGTCAAGTATCCGGTAACAGATATTATGGTGGGGTGATAGTATGCAAAAAACTTATTTAGTATTAGGACTTGGAATCTTCGGTTCGTCTGCCGCTAAGGAATTGAGTAAATACGGTCAGGACGTAATCGCTATCGATCGTGACATGACCTGCGTTGAAAGAGTGCAGGAGTTTGTCAGTCATGCCGTCTGTTGCGACTTTACTGATATTGATGAATTGAAATCGGCAGGAGTTGCTGAAGCTAATGCCGCCATTATAGCTACCGGATCTCATCTCGAAGAGTCGATCTTGGCCATTATGAATCTTAAACAGTTGGGTATACCTTTTGTCTTGGCTAAAGCCAAAAATAAAAAGTATGGCGAGATAATGAAAAAGATCGGCGCCGATAAAGTCGTTCTTCCGGAAAAAGAAGCCGGTGTCCGTATGGCGAAAACACTTCTGGCTTGGAATGTAATCGATCTGATGGATATCGATAACGACTATTCCATCATGGAGATAAAAATCCCGTCATCTTGGACAGGTAAGTCGCTGATCGAGCTTGATTTGCGAAACAAACTCGGTATGAACGTCTTGGGAATCCGTGAGGGTGAAAGCCATAATCTCGGAATCAACCCGGATCCGAATTACCGTTTCAAGGCAAATGATGCTGTCTTGGTAATTGCGGAAAAGACGATCTTCAGTCACTATGACGAACTTGTAAAAGAGAAAGTATTTTGAGGTTTTTGAAATGAAATTTGAATATACACCAAAGGGCGTTTGCTCAAGAAAAATGATTTTTAATATTGAAAACGATAAGATTGAAAGTTTTGAAGTAGTCGGAGGGTGCAACGGCAATCTTAAAGGTATTGCCAGCCTGTTAAAGGATATGAAGGTCGACGATGCGATCGGAAGACTTAGGGGGATCAAGTGCGGTATCAAAGACACTTCTTGTCCCGACCAGATATCCAAGGCCTTAGAAGAGTTTAAGACCCTTGCCTAGATTAAAGTTTATAACCGACCATTTAGGAAAATATAAATACCCATTACTTTTATTACTTTTAATTACTATCGTTTATGCCGGGATCAATTTGATCCCCAATCTTATAATAAGTTTTCTCATCGATAATGTCGTCTCCGGCGCTCCCATAAATAACAACATCGTCGGCGAAATATTAAACGACATCTTCGGTGTGGCTCATATCAAGGCAAATATTTGGCTTATAGCCGTGATTTTGATCTGTATTTATCTTTTGGTGGCTTTACTGATGAATACAAGGCAAAGGATGCAAGGTGTCATCGCTGAGAGTTTGGTAGCCAATATCCGCAATGACCTCTACTCACATATCCAGCTTTTGCCCTACGCTTATCATGTAAAGGCCAAAACCGGTGAACTTATCCAAAAATGTACGTCTGATGTCGACATGGTCCGGCGTTTCTTTTCCGGCCAGTTTGCTGAAGTCTTCTATATCTTAGCCACGGCGACGATCGCACTTGTGGTATTGTATGGCATCAATTCTCATCTCGCCGGATTTGTCAGCATTTCTTTGGTCATAATCTTTATCTATTCCTACGTTTTCTTTGCGCAAGTAAGAAAACAATTCCGGATATCTGATGAAGAAGAAGCAGTCCTTTCGACAATGATTCAAGAATCGATCAGCGGCATAAGAGTAGTCAAAGCTTTTAATCGCGAACTCTATGAAATCAAAAAATTCATCAAAGAGAACGAAAAATACAAGGCGGTGACCTTTAAGATGATCCAATTTTTGGGAATGTATTGGTCATCGTCCTATTTTATCTGTCTTTTAGGAATCTTGGTCGTTGTCGTGATGGGGATATTTGAAGTGCGAAACGGAGCACTTTCAGTTGGCAACTATACAGTTTTTGTCTCCTACCAGACAACGGTCTTGTACGCTATGCGTCAACTTGGCAGAATACTATCAGACCTTGGAAAATTGACAGTGTCCATTGAAAGACTTTCCGATATCCTCAAAGAAGAAGCTGAAGATATCGAAAATGGTGAAAAGCCCTCGCTTGATGGCGATATCGTTTTTGATGATGTCTCCTTTGCCTATGACGACGATCCCAAACCGGTCCTTAAAAATATCGACCTTACGATCAAACGTAAAGAGACTGTGGCCATAATCGGACCTACCGGAAGCGGCAAGTCATCTTTGGTCGCGCTTTTGTCGCGTTTATATGAACCGACAGAAGGCGTCATAAAGATAAACGATGTCGATATAAAAAAGATCCAAAAACGCTATCTTCGGGATAACGTCGGCATTGTCTTACAAGAACCTTTCCTCTTTTCGATATCGATCATGGATAATTTACGAATTGTTAAAGAAGATGCCAAAGAAGAAGAGATCTTTGCTGCTACAAAGATCGCTGCTGTCCACGATGTCATAAATGAATTCGACCGGGGTTATCGAACTTTGGTCGGCGAAAAGGGTGTTACCTTATCGGGTGGGGAAA
>CALUZL010000139.1 GCA_944325295.1 uncultured Erysipelotrichaceae bacterium
CATTGAAATAAATGTTTTTTTTTTTTTTTCCTCCTAGTTCGCTAATATTATAACTCATCTGTTTGCTTAATTAACAAGAATTTCAACAAAAAATAGCGATCTTGTCATTCCTTTTCGTCGGTGTCGATCTTCACATCGGCAAATAAGTCCTTAAATGGTTTATGGCTCGTTTTCTGTGCGCTTTTTTGATCCTTTTTTAATTCTTCGATCCTTTTTAACATCGTCCTTGACGACATCCGTCTGGCGCCATCACCAAGGGCAGCGACCTGGATCAGGTGATCAGAAGAAACGACTGTAATCGCATAGCGTTCTTTATATTCGCGAGTACATTTTTGGATGTAGATATCTGCCGTCTCATTTTTTGAAGTGTAGATGATCTTGAAATCCTCGCCTCTATTTGAAGGACGGTCGACCTTATAGGCATCAAATACCACCCACATCTTTACCCCCTTGACGCTTTGATAATAGTCGAGCATATCGATGATAGTGCTTCTGTCATAGTTGATATCGGCATCTTTCTTAAGGCTAAACAGTAAATTGTAACCGTCAACGATATAAAGATCTTCTTTTTTGACCTCTTTTGAGTGGTACTTGCTGTTTTCTCTTTGCTCTTTTCGCACATAGCCATCCCTTTTTTGGGGATTAGCTCTCGCAAAGACTTCTTGTACTTCGGCCTCATCGATCCGATAGCGATTATAGCTATAAAAGCTTTGGCCCGATTGTTTTATCAGCGGTTTTATGTGCGCAAATTCATAGGTCTCTGGCGGTGTCACGTAGTAGCCGGAACCGTTTTTAAAAAAGATCGAACCGCAGATATTGTCAGGATCGTTATACGGATCATAGCCATTGCCTAAATCTATAGTGTCGTCGACCTCTTCATAACCGCAAAAGCTGTGCTCGACCATGATGTCTTTTTGTCTGAAGATCTCCTTTTGCATAAGCTCGCTAAGTCTTTTAGTGCTCATCTTCCCAAAGATGATCGTAAGCTGACCATTTGTTTTAAGTTTATAGGTCCCGCCGACTTTTTCGATCTCAAAAATAAGGCGTGACATCAATTCTTCAGCGACCTCCAATCGATAGTCTTCATATGGTTCAAGGACGATCGATTCGTTATCCAAAAGGGCGTTGCGCAGCGCAAAACATGCCGCTTTGCGCACATCTTCACTCACCGTATGATTGAGCGAAGTCTTTAAAGCTTCGATATTTATCTCGACATCGACAAGCGGATCAGCGCGTCTTACACCGGCGATATCCCTGTTTTGAAAGAGATCGACCAAGACATCGATGTAGTGATCTTTAATGTTATGAGGGTTTTTAACAATCTTGCCACTTCCTCTTTTGAGCGGTCTGATACTGATATGAACTTCGGCATAGTGCCGTAAAGGTTCAAAATGGCCGATTCCGTAACTGCTTCTTTTGACCGTCTCGTTGTAATTGATGAAACTCTCGCCAAAAGTGACAGCGATCCCTTTTTGTAAAAGCCTCTCCTTGAGCACTTCTTTTTGGATACTGCCCATCAAAGATATGTGGATATGATTGTTTTTCCGGTCGACATCGAGCAGCGGATTTTCCGTTTGCAGATCAAAGAGTGCCTTATAGAGCGTATCTGCGTCCGTATTCTCGGGTATGAGCTCATAGCGCAAATACGGGACCATCTCCACTTTGATATCCTTTTTTGCATCGTTTATATACTCACCGATGAAAAGGTCGCCAATACCTCTTACCGCGACCACATCGCCGGCAAAAACTTCATTTATACTCCTGTAATCCGTACCACTATAGGAGCGCAGTTCGTCGACCTTTTGGGTACCGATCTTATCTTTGACTTTAAGTGTGCCGCCATTTATCTTGAGATAGGTCAAACGATTGCCTTTGCGATCGGTGCTTGCGCGATAGACGTATGCCTTAAATTCATCGGGGTATTCCTTAGGACGACACAGCATTTTTATGACTTCCAACAGGCGTTTGATATTGGTCTGTTTGAGTGCCGATCCTCTGATCAGCGGATAAAATGCTTCACTTTTAAACAACTCATAGATATCATCTTCTTCAATGGTTTTAAGATTCAGATATTTTTCAAGCATCTTTTCATCGAGCATGGCCAGATCTTCGTATATCGAAGGGTCAGTGCAAGTCATATCGACGATCTCAACACCCAACTCTTTTTTGATATCGCCTATATAATCTTTAAGATCACCATATACCAGATCGACTTTATTCAAAAAGATGATCGTCGGGATGTGATGATTCCTTAAAAGAGCAAACAATTTTTTGGTGTAAGCTTTGATCGTACTGCTGGCATCGACAAGCAAGATGGCTTGATCGATTACAGGCAAAACCCTTTCCATCTCTGCTGAAAAATCGATATGTCCCGGTGTATCTTCTAGGACATACTCAGTGTCCGCGATCTTTAGTCTTGCCTCCTTGGCGTAGATCGTTATCCCTCTTTTGCGTTCAAAATCATCATAGTCCAAAACACTGTCTTTATGATCGACCCTTCCGGCTTTCCTTATGGCCT
>CALUZL010000140.1 GCA_944325295.1 uncultured Erysipelotrichaceae bacterium
TACTACATGGAAAAGATCTCTGAACATACAGGTCGTCATTATGCTCCATTTACTTACTATGGTGCTCCTGATGCCGATCGAATCATTATCGCTATGGGTTCAGTTACCGAGACGATCAAAGAGACGATCGATACTTTACTGGCCAAAGGCGAAAAAGTCGGTTTGATCAAAGTTCATCTGTATCGTCCGTTCAGTGCCAAATACCTTTTAAAAGTCTTACCTTCATCGGTAAAGAAGATCGCTGTATTAGATCGTACAAAAGAATCAGGTACGCGCGAACCGCTTTATCTTGATGTCTTGAGTCTTTTGAAAGATACCGATATCAAGATCGTCGGTGGTCGTTATGGTCTCAGTTCACGCGATACAGCTCCAAATCAGATCAAAGCTGTCTATGATGAACTCGCTAAAGACCAACCGAAAGAAGAATTCACGATCGGTGTTGAAGATGACGTGACCCATTTGAGTCTGCCACTCGATCCGAGTTTCCACAACGATGCCGATTATACGACATGTCTGTTCTATGGACTTGGCTCAGATGGTACGGTATCAGCCAATAAGTCTTCGATCAAAATCATCGGAGATAATACCGATCAGTACGCTCAGGCTTATTTCCAATACGATTCAAAGAAGGCCGGCGGTGTTACAAGGTCGCACTTACGCTTTGGACCATCACCGATCAGATCGACATACTATATCGATAACGCCGATTTCATTTCATGCTCATTAGATGCGTATTGCTTCAAATATGACATGATCAGAAACCTGAAAGACGGTGGTACGTTCTTGCTCAATACAACCTTCCCAAAAGAAGAGCTTGTAAAACATCTGCCTAACAGATTATTGGCAAGCTTGGCTAAAAAGCATGCTAAATTCTATATCATCGATGCGACCGAGATCGCTCAAAGAATCGGTATGGGCAGAAGGACCAATACGATCTTACAATCGGCATTCTTTGCCCTCAACGAGCAGATAATGCCTTATGACAAGGCTCTTGACCTCATGAAATACATGGCCAAGAAGTCATACTCCAAAAAAGGTGATGAGATCGTTCAACTCAACTATAAAGCTATCGATTCCGGTAAAGAGGGTCTCCAAGAAGTCACAGTTGATCCGCAATGGGCAGATCTTCCATACGATACAGCTCGTAAATCGACAGGCGACGATTACTTCGATATCCATGTCGAAGGCATCAACTCCCTTGAAGGTTATGATCTGCCAGTAAGTAATTTTACCAAGTGGGGTCTTGAAGACGGTTCGATCAGAAACAATGTCGCATATAAAGAAAAGAGAACGATAGCTGTTCAGGTACCGACATGGAATCCGGACAACTGTATCCAATGTAACTTCTGTAGTTTTGTCTGTCCGCATGCAACGATCAGACCGTTCTTATTGACAGATGAAGAAGTTTCTAAGGCGCCGATGGAATTCAAGACGATCCCGGCAATGGGCAAGGGTGTTGAAAACCTGAAGTTCCGCATCCAAGTTTCACCGGCTAACTGCGTCGGTTGTGGATTGTGTGTTACCGAATGTCCTGGAAAGGGCGGCAAGAAGGCGCTCGAGATGGTCGATATAAACGAAAAACTCGATCAGGAACCACTTGCTGATTACCTGTTTAAAGAAGTTGACTATAAGACTGAGTACTTCCCGACAAACACCGTAAAAGGTTCACAGTTCTTGATGCCTTATTTTGAGGTATCCGGTGCATGTCCGGGCTGTGGTGAGACACCATACTACAAACTCGTCTCCCAATTGTTCGGTCGCGATATGCTTGTAGCTAATGCTACCGGTTGTTCAATGATCTATTGTTCAAGTACACCGTCATCACCATTTGTCAATGATAAAAACGGCGAGGGCGTTGCTTGGGCTAACTCATTGTTTGAAGACAATGCCGAATACGGTTTCGGTATGGCGATCGCTCAAAACTACAAGCAGCACCGCATCTTAAAGATCATGGAAGAAAATATAGACAGTGATTGCAAAGAAGTATTTACCAAATACATCGCTGCCAATGATGATCGTGAAGCGCAAAGAGCTATCAAAGATGAACTCATCAGCACCGTCAAAGCTTCAAGCAATGAAAAGGTAAAAGAACTCTTGGATTATCAAAGAGATCTCGTTTCGAAATCTGTCTGGATCGTCGGTGGCGACGGTTGGGCTTATGATATCGGTTATGGCGGTCTCGATCATGTCATCGCTAATGACCTCAATGTCAACGTATTGGTATTGGATACGGAAGTATACTCCAATACCGGTGGTCAGTCCTCTAAATCATCACAGGCTTCTTCGATCGCGAAGTTTGCCGCCGGTGGTAAGGCAACCGCTAAGAAGGATCTCGGCCAAATCGCTATGGCTTATGGTCATGTCTACGTCGCTTCGATCTCAATGGGCGCAAACCGTCAACAGACGCTCAACGCGATGCGTGAAGCTGAAAGTTATAACGGACCATCTCTTATCATCGCTTACTGCCCATGTGCTGAACACGGAATCAAAGGTGGCCTGGCAAATCAGCAGATCGTCGAAAAGGAAGCTGTTGAATGTGGATATGTAACTCTTTACCGTTTCGATCCGCGCAAAGAAAATCCGTTAACGATCGATTCTAAAGAACCTAACTGGGAGGCGTTCGTTCCGTTCTTAATGAAGGAAAACCGCTATAATCAGTTAGTTAAGCTCAAAGGTGAAGAGAAAGCCAACGAGATGTTCGCAAAGACCAAGAGCGATGCTCAAAAACGTTATAAACGTCTTGTCGCTCTGAAAAAAGAGTACGATCAAGAGTAATAGCTTAGGTATCCGAAGGGAGACACTTCGTAAGGAAGTTGTCTCCCTTTCGCTTTTGTAGTCAGCCAAAATGATTGAATTGTAAGGATAATTCAACTTATAACGGAGGATTACATAATGAAAAACTTTATTGAAGAATTTTACTACGGAAACATTGAACCACAAGCGGGAAGCACAAAGCAAAACAAGGCTGTTCAGAAACAAATGGAAAACTTGATGACAAATGAAGATTTCCTGACAACAGTGCTATCTGATGAAAACAAAAAGCGGTTTCTTGAT
The DNA here is from genome assembly GCA_944325295.1 of uncultured Erysipelotrichaceae bacterium. GTDB lineage: Bacteria > Bacillota_I > Bacilli_A > Erysipelotrichales > Erysipelotrichaceae > JAHHTG01. Next base: position 3,055 of record CALUZL010000140.1, read on the forward strand.
TATGTAAACGCTTGGGACATTGTGAACGGAGAACCTAATTTAGACAGTTTTATTATGGGATTTCGTTTAGGAGCTTAACTTATGCTTGATACCTTTATCACCTCTGAAACCCCTTTTGAAGATTTATTGAGGGAGTGACAGCGTTGAAAGGAAAATATTACATAGTGCTTAATGAATACGAGCGTAGAATTATTATTAACAGCCTGAACGAATTAAGAAATCGTTTGATTGCCAAAGGAAGATACACAGACGCAGTTGACGAGCTTTTGCTTAAAATTATAAACGCAAAGAAAAAGAAGTTCAAAGTGATCTACAAGGAGGCGTGATTATGCAAAAGAATATTTATAACGAACAAACAGGTATCAGCTATACATTACAAGGTAATTATTATCTTCCTGATCTCACATTACCACCCGAAGAAGAAAAGCACATTGGCGTATGGGGACAGCGGCACTTGCGCTATCTCAAACAGCACCGCAGGATACTTTACACCAATCTGCTCACAAGCGGCAGGCTGAACAGCTATCTTGCTGATATTAATGAACAGGCAGAGAATATGTTTCTTAAGTTGGTAGAACAGATGGCAGAGCATGAGGGCATAACCGAAGAACTGAAAGCCGAACATCCGATGGAATGGATAGGCAGGATGAACGCACTGCGTGAATCGGCAGTGGAAATCGTAAACGCAGAAGTAATTTT
>CALUZL010000141.1 GCA_944325295.1 uncultured Erysipelotrichaceae bacterium
CTACAAAGAGATCGCTAAAGATTTGTCGAAAGCAGAAAGTGAGCGTTTGTCCAAAGAAAAAGAGCGGCAATATCGCGACTTCGCGATCAAAAATGATCTGTGCAAACTTACAAAAGGAGCAGAAAAACTTCTCAATGAGTGCGTTGAACACGATATCAGGATGGATCTTTGCAGTACCTCGATCTACGACAACATTCTTTTCTATTTTCAAGAATTTCATTTGGATCGTTGGTTAGATATAAATAAGACAGTATACGATCATGAAGATGGTAAAGCTAAAAGTGAGATGTACAAAGAAGCAGCCGCTAACCTGGGATTAGATATCAGGGAATGTATAATCTTTGAAGACAGTGATTACGGAATCAAAAGCGCTATCGCTTCAGGATGTGGGGGCGTGATCGTTATCGACAAGTCAAAAACGCAAAAGACAGGAAACGGGATAATTCAGGTGGTTGCTGATTTTGATGAAGTCGATCGAGAACTGTTATTTGGTGTGCTTAGTGTCAAATAATTGTTGAATATGATATATCTTTTTATATTTATATAATTATAAATGATATATCGCTTTTTATGTTCCAACTAAGTTTAGACGAACTTGATGTGTGAGTGATTTGCTAAGTTTTGAATAATATGCTACTATAACTAACGGTACAACAGCTATGATCTAATCTGGTCAGGTCCGGAAGGAAGCAGCCATACGACCCTCTAGTTGTGTGTACCTTTTATTTTAGAAGATGAACGATACAGAATACATGCAAGAAGCCCTCTTAGAGGCTAAGAAAGCTTACAGTGAAGATGAAGTACCTATCGGTTGTGTTATCGTAAAGGACGGGGAGATCATCGCTTTTAGTCATAATGAAAAAGAAGCTCGTCAGGATGTTACAGCTCATGCGGAGATACTGGCTATAAAAAGAGCTCAAGCACAATTAAAGACCTGGCATTTGGAAGAGTGTACACTGTATGTAACTTTGGAACCTTGTATGATGTGCACCGGCGCCATTGTCCACAGTCGCATAAAAAAGGTCGTCTATGGAACGGATGATCCCAAAGGCGGTGCTCTTGTCAGCAACATCGATCTAAACAGTGTCAAAGGACTGAATCATTACCCGCAGATCGTCGGCGATGTTTTGAAAGAAGAGTGTAGTCAGATCTTGAAGGATTACTTTAAAGATAAAAGGGTCAAGAAGAAAGCGGTGTGATATAATATAAGATATGACTTATCAAGTATTATATCGAAAATACCGGCCGGATGACTTTGATGAAGTAGTCGGTCAAAAATACGTTGTAAAGACTCTTTTAAACGCGATAAAAGTCGGCAAAGTGTCACATGCCTATCTGTTTTGCGGACCGAGAGGAACAGGAAAGACTTCGATCGCCAAACTCTTTGCAAAGACTTTAAACTGTACATCAGAAGATAAGAGACCTTGTGGAGAATGTGATAACTGCAAGGCTTTCTTAAGTAATAATCATCCGGACATCATCGAGCTTGATGCCGCGTCAAATAACTCTGTCGACGATATAAGAGATATAACCGAAAGAGCTGCATACCAGCCGATACTGGGGAAGTATAAAGTCTATATCTTAGACGAAGTGCACATGTTGTCACAAGCGGCGGCAAATGCCCTGTTGAAGACCTTAGAAGAGCCGCCGGCTCATGTCATCTTTATCTTGGCAACGACTGATCCGCAAAAGATCATCCCGACGATCCTTTCGCGCTGTCAGAGATACAATTTTGCCAAGCTGACAAACAGCGAAATGAAAGAAAGGATGAAGACTATCCTCAAAAACGAAGATATCGCATACCAAGAAGAAGCACTCGACATCATCTGTGATCTCTCTGACGGTTGTATGCGAGATGCTTTATCGATCCTCGATGAGGTCTTGGCCTATGGTGATTATCATTTAGTTTTAGAAGATGTTGAAAAGATGTTTGGTCTTTTGACGATGCAAAAAAAGATCGACCTCATAAAAGATATCAAGAACCACAAGATTGACAAAGCCTTAGCTGTTACCAAAGAGTTGTATCATGAAGGCGGCGATCTTAAACTTTTGACGCAAGATCTCATAAAGATCTATAAAGATACGATCATCTATAAAGAGACGGCCAACAGAGATCTCTTGACCGTATTGGCACAAGCTGAAGCTGAAGATCTTGCTCAGATCTATGAAAACGAAGACATTCTTGAAGCGATCGACATCTTGATGAAGGCCTTGGAAAACTATCGAAGTGGTCAAGATGTCATGTCGGTATTTGAAGTCGTTATCCTAAAACTGGCAAAAACTAAGACCATCACCAAAAAAGAGGACAAGAAAAGCGAGATCTTTGATGAAGAGATCAGCGAAGAGCCATTAGTCGTCAAAAAGGAAGAAGTCAAATTGACCTTGGATGAAGTGGATATAAGTAATGATCAGCTTCTGTACATTTTAATGAACGCCAGTAAGGAAGAGAAAGTCAAAGACTGCGCGCTCTATAGCAAGATCACAAACTATAGTCTCGACCCGGAAAAGAGAAGGTATTTTTATCTTTTGAAAGATACGGAGATCTTTGCCTCCGGTAAAGACATGATAATCTTCAGCACTCCCAATAACACCACCGTTCGCCAGATAAACGATCGGATGAACAATCAGGATCTTTACTACTTTTTACAAGAAGAGTTCGGGATCGAAAAGATGTTAGTGGCTGTGAATGAAGAACGCAAACGACAATTAGTGACGATGTTTAAAACACTAGACAAGCAAACGCCGCAAGAATATGTCCCCCAAAGATATCCAAAAAGACAAAAAGCGGATATCGGGGAAACATTGAAAGATCTGTTCGGCAATGTCGAGATCAGGGAAGAGTGATATGTATCCGGAAAGTTTTGCAAGATTGATCAATTATTTAAAACACTTACCGGGTGTTGGTGAAAAAAGCGCCCAACGCTATGCTTTTGCACTGCTCGCTGAAGACGAAGATTACTTAAAAGCGTTTGGTGAGACTTTAGAGAAGATCAAAGAAGATATCGCGCCTTGTCCAAACTGCGGCTTTATATCCCAAAAAGGTCACTGCCCAATTTGTGACGATGTCATGCGCGATCACGAATCGATCATGGTTGTCTCTTATGATCAAGATGTGATCGCTATGGAAAAGACCAACACTTATCATGGTCTATATCACGTCTTGCATGGCGTCATTTCCTCTTCCAAGGGTGTCTATCCCGAGGATCTGAATATTGAAAGTTTATTGAATAGATTAGACAGTACTAAAGAGATAATAATCGCTATCTCGCCAACGATCGACGGGGAGACAACGGCTTTATATTTAGATAAGTTACTCAAAAGACACGACGTCTTGGTCACAAGGATCGCTCATGGTTTGCCGATGGGGGCAAGCCTTGATTACGCAGATGAATTGACCCTGATCCAGGCTTTGAGAAACCGCAAGAAGATGGAGGATTAGACAGATGAGACCTGATATTGAGATCGCCCAGGAAAATGAAATGCTTCCGATCACAAAGATCGGTGAAAAGATCGGTCTTGGTGAGGATGACTTAGAGCTCTATGGTAAATATAAAGCCAAGATCACAGCTAAAAAAGATCTTGAAGTTCAAAAAGATGGCAAGCTCATCTTGGTGACGGCGATAAATCCTACCGGAGCCGGTGAGGGGAAATCGACGATCACGATCGGTCTTGCGGATGGCTTAAAGAGGATCGAAAAAAATGTCATCGCTTGTCTGAGGGAACCGTCGATGGGTCCGGTCTTTGGCCGCAAAGGTGGCGCTACAGGCGGCGGCTATGCTCAAGTCATGCCGATGGAAGATATAAATCTGCACTATACCGGCGACATGCACGCGATCACGGCCTGCAACAACCTCATCGCCGCTGTTTTAGACAACTATCTTTACCAGGGCAATGTTTTAAATATCGACCCGGACAGAGTGGTGTGGAAGCGCTGCTTGGATCTAAACGACCGCTCGCTTCGCGATATAACCATCGGTCAGGGCAAGAAGATAAACGGTATCGAGCGTCAAGACCACTTTTGTATAACTGTCGCAAGCGAAGTCATGGCGATCCTTTGTTTGAGTAGGGACATCGATGACTTTAAAGAGCGGATCGAAAGATGTATCGTCGCCTATACTTACGATGATAAACCGGTGACGGTAAAGGATCTTGGCATATCCGGCTCTCTATGTGTCCTTATGAAAGACGCCCTAAAACCGAATCTAGCTCAGACGCTTGAGCACACACCGGTGCTTGTCCATGGCGGTCCTTTTGCTAATATCGCCCATGGTTGCAATTCTTTGATCGCGACAAAGCTGGCGCTGAAGCTTGCGGATTACGTCGTGACAGAAGCCGGTTTTGGCAGTGACCTAGGGGCGGAGAAGTTCCTTGACATCAAAGCGCGCGTCGGTGGGCTGAAGGTCGATGCGATCGTCATCGTCGCCACGATCAGAGCACTGAAATTCAATGGCGGAGCCCCCGAAGATAATTTGAAACAAGAAGATCTCGACGCTTTGAAAAAGGGTGTGGGAAATCTTGATAAACACATCGATTCGATGTCTAAATACAACGTCCCGCTCTGTGTGGCGATCAACCATTTTGAGACAGATACCGAAGATGAGATCGCCTATCTCAAGGAGCATGTGCAAAGCCTTGGCGTCGATGTCATATTTGCCGATGGTTTTATGAAAGGTGGCGAAGGGATGGTCGATCTGGCTGAGGAGATCGCCGGACTCTGTGAGAAAGAAAGTCACTTTAAACCTCTTTACGATCTCGATATACCGCTTGATGAAAAGATCGCCACGATCGCCAAAGAGATCTATGGAGCTGATGGGGTGGAATATACCGCCGAAGCTTTAGATAAGATCGAAAAGATCAAAGACCTAAAACTTCCGGTCTGTATGGCTAAAACACCTAATTCTTTGACTGATGATCCAAAGATCCACGGGCGGCCGACCGGATTTAAGATCCATGTTCGCGATGTTTCTCTGAGTGCCGGCGCCGGCTTTATCGTTGTGTATACCGGAAACATCTTAGTCATGCCCGGACTTCCAAAAGAGCCAAACGCTTTGAATATCGGGATAAAAGACGATAAGATCTACGGCTTGTTTTAAGGAGAGGTATGGAACTCATAAAAGTCTATGATACACACGACTATTTAAACAATGTGATCACTCCTTTGTCGATAGGTGTCGATAAAGTCATCTTTGTGACTCACGACAAGATCCTCTTTAAACAAAGAGAGGCGATGATCGCTCTTTTGAGAGAGCACGATATCGAAGTGCTGTTTTTTGAACTGAAAGAAGACGAAAGAGATGTAAATCGTCTTTTGGAATACTACAAAGATGCGATCTTAGACATCTCCAGCAATCGTTACCTCAACTTCTATCTCTTTGAAAGGGCGATCGCCCAAGACAGGGCCATATTGTACTATGACAACCGTGAAAATGTGATTAAGGACTATCGAGCCCATCGCGTATACACCGACAAACTGTACCGTTTGACTATCGAAGAGATGATCGAACTTGCCGGCGGCATTCTCAATCCCTCAATGCACGAAGCACCGAACATAAGCGACAACGCTTTAAAAGAAAAGATAAAATACATCGTAGAAGAAGCTATCGATGACTATGGAAGCTTTACATCGTTTATCTCGCGGACGATGCAGATCTTAAAGGGAAAGACGAAGGTACCGATTTCAAAAAAACAGGCGGCATCTTTAAAGAGCAGTACTTATTTTTCGCTGTTTCAAGATCTGCACATCCTAGAAGTCACTTCTTCAAACCTCATGATCGATGACAGATATCGTCTGTTGATGACCAATGTCGGCAGCTGGCTTGAAAGTTACCTCTATTTAACATTAAAAGAGAGTGGCTTGTTTGATGACTGCGTCATGAGTGCGGCGATCGATTTCAGTGCCAGAGAAGACGTCTATCCGGTAGTCTGCGAGATCGACATGATCGTCGCCTTGAACAATCGCTTGGTCTTTGTGTCCTGCAAGTCAAACAAGGTCGATACGCAAGCGCTAAACGAGATAAAAGTCCATAACGTCATGTTTGGAAACGACATGTCAAAGGCCTGCATCTTTACGGCTGACGATCTGAACGTCAATAATCCGCCGATCTTTGAAAAGGCCCAGGAATTAGATGTAGCCGTCATCGACAGCACAGCGATCAAAAATAAAGCTATTTCCTTGGTAATGAAAAAGATCTTAGAAGGTACATATAGCTATGAAAGGGTCGTGAGGTAAAATGGCTGCGATCGCATATATAACCGATGCCAAACTACTTGAGTATCATCGTCTCAATCAAAACCACGAGATGAATTTTTGGCGTTTGTCACCGACTTTGAAGTTCAGTGATTTTAAAGAAGGCGATCTCTTATTTTTCTTGAGTAAGGACAAAGATCATAAGCGCAAAAGTGAAAAAGGGATAATCGGCTATGGCCGCTGTGTCAGCTTTCACAGTGCCGGTGTGAATACGATGTGGAAACGCTATGGTCTAAAAAACGGCTATACGACGATCGCCCAATTCAAAGAAGCGATCATCAAGGTCACTAAAGATCACCATCTGCCATCTAAGATCAGCTCGATCTATCTTGAAGATGTCGTCTTTTTTCAAAGCCCGATCTACTTGAGCGATTGCGGCAAAAAGGTTTCAAAATCAGTTGAGAGCTATATCTACATCGATAACGATGAAGAATTGATCAGTTTGAAGATCCTTGAAAAAGCCAAGGATGTCATCGATATTTGGAGCAGCGCCGATGTCGACGAATTGACGATCGAGAAAGAAGAGATCCGCTCCGTTCTTTATCATGTCTATGACAAGATAGGATTGATCTATCCAAACCCTAAAAAGGCGATAAAGGCGATGCGCGAGTTCCTCAGTGAAAACCCCGATGTCCACTACATCAAAGACGCAAAGACCGAGGCTTACAAGATCGAAGAAGATCGCTTATACATCTATATGGCTCCGCTTTTTATCAAGGATAAGATGATGGAAAGAAGGATCGCCATCGGTCAAAAGACACTCTATGAGCGATCATTTGATGAACTGTATCCGTATAATTTGCATATAATATTTAAGGTCATAGAAAAGGATGATTAGATGAAGAGTATTATCGATGAGATGGAAGTTGCCCAAAAGGCAATAGATGAAGAAGTGATCAAAGTCTTTTTAAAAGATGAGTTTTTCTATACTTTAAAGGATTATATCGAAAAAGAAGATTATGCCCTGGCTAAAGATGCGACCAAAGGTCTTTACAATCTTGCCGGTCAGCTCTCACTGTTTAGATTGTATGAACTGTTGCTTGACATGTATGAAGATCTTGAATACGAAGAGTATAAAGATCTCATGGCCCATTATGAGAAGATGATTGCAGAATACGAGCATCTCAAAGAGGTATATCATGACTGATGTGGTGATCATCGGTGCCGGTCATGCCGGTGTCGAAGCTGCTTATGCCTTAAGTAAGAACGGTTTTAAGACAACGCTTTTAGTGATCGATAAAAACCATGTCGCCAAGATGCCCTGCAATCCCTCGATCGGCGGCCCGGCAAAAGGGATCGTCGTCAGAGAGATCGATGCCATGGGCGGCCTTATGCCAAAAGTTGCCGACAAGACGGCGCTTCAGTTTAAGATGTTGAATACCACTAAAGGTCCGGGCGTCTGGTCACTTCGCACGCAAAATGACAAACTCGCTTACTCCAAAGAGATGCGAAGGGTCATTGAAGAAGAGACGGATATCGAACTTGTTGAAGATATCGCTGAAGAATTGATCGTAGACGACGGCAAGATCAAAGCGGTAAAGCTAAAAAACGGCGGTATTTTAGAAACAAAAGCCGTCATCCTTACGACC
>CALUZL010000142.1 GCA_944325295.1 uncultured Erysipelotrichaceae bacterium
AGAACTTTAAAGATGAGCGCCATACTTTTTATCCGGATCAAAGACTTTTGGATGTCGCAAAAAAAATGAAAGATGATAAGACATTTTTTAAACCACATGTGACCGGCGACATGTTCGTCTATAAAAAAGAGCAGATCGCAAAGATCGTTGAAGAATTCCCGACTGCTTATTCAACGGAAATGGAAGCTGCGGCCATAGCAAATGCCTGCACAATTTTAAAAGTGCCCTTTATCATTATCAGATCGATCTCAGATTTGACTATCAAAGAAGGAAGCGAAATCGATTATGATAAGTTTTTGCCTGTAGCTTGCAAAAACAGTGCTCTGTATTGTCAAAAATTTATAAAAGAGGTGAATGATGAATATAATCGATAAACCCTACATCGACAAAAAAGATTATCTTTTATACAACCTCAAAGATTATGATCTGACCTATGCAGAAACTATTGCCTGTCTTTTGATCTTGCTTTATGAAGAAAACAATCTCAATCTCACTTATGAGGATATTGCACTCAGATTAAAAATCGACGAGAGTGATGTCGATGGTATACTTCAAGGACTAGTTCAAAAGGAATATTTGTTATTGAACTATGATAACGGGTCGATGAAGTTTGTGATTGATGGCCTTTTTGAAAAGAAAGAAGAAGTCAAAGATAATGACTACAATGACTTGCTCAGGTTGTGCGAGGAAGTTTTTAACCGCGCTTTAAACGTCACTGAGATGACGATATTAAACGATCTCATGTGCGAGTATCCGAAAGAAAAGATAATATGGGCCCTGAGAGAAGCCGAAGTATATCAAAAAGGGGAACCAAACATTTATTATGTGAAAGGAATCTTAGTAAAACATCGTGACGAATAAAGCTGAAAAAGTTTATGCCATATTGGACAGCACTTTCCCAGACGCTCATTGCGAGCTTGTATTTCGAAATAATTTTGAACTGCTTTGTGCAGTGGCGTTGAGTGCACAGACGACCGATAAACGTGTGAATATGGTCACACCAATACTTTTTTCTAAGTATCCGGATGTCAAATCGTTAAGTGAAGCTGATGTTGAAGATGTAGAAGCGATCATTAGTCCGGTTGGTCTTTATCACCATAAAGCTATCAATCTGATATCCATGAGTAAAGAGCTATGCCTTTACTTTAACGGAGTTGTTCCCGATAAAAAAAGTGATCTTGTAAAATTATCGGGAGTTGGAAATAAAACGGCAAATGTCGTTATGGCCGAAGCTTTTGGCATTCCTGCTTTTGCGGTTGATACCCATGTATCAAGAGTGAGTAAACGTTTGGGATTTACAAAGGATATCGATGATGTTTCAACAGTTGAAAGAAAACTGTGCCGCGCTTTTAAAAGAGACAGGTGGATAAGGTCTCATCACTTGTTCATCTTTTTTGGCAGATATATCTGCAAAGCTAAAAGTCCCGACTGCAATAATTGTCCTTTGCAAGCTTATTGTCGTATGAAAAAACGGCCTTAGCCGTTTCTGATAATACCGATAGGTGTCGATTCCCGATTCTGTCCGAGGGGATTATCTTTTAAGATCTTAACGATTAGATTGTTGTCGATTGATTTGTCACTGCTTCCCAATATGTTGCCACCCAGATCGTTTATGTCGACGATAAAGGTCGGATGGCCTGTCTTTTCAGCTATCTTTTTGGCAACACCATCGGGATCCTTTGGTCCCAAAACAACATATTGATTGTAAGGAGGTATGGTATTAGGTGTCGGTCCGTCGATCGCGGCTGCTTTCCTGCCGGCAACGATATAAAACCATCCTTTTTTGTGCAGCAATTTCCCAATTGCTCCACAACCGGCAGCTATAAGGATCCGCAAAGTACCGCATTCTTTTAGGGCATAGTGCATCGTTTCCGGCATGCCAAGACCGATACCATGAGGGGTTTTAGTGACAAAACGGCTCAAAAAGGTCGCTAACTTTGAGGGTTTTATATCTTTAAGCGGTATCGCGCGGTCTTTTTGTGTACAGGCAACGCTTTTTTCGGAAACGAATAACCAATCACCATCTTGCAGTTTATCATGAGTATATTGATAGACGACATCGGCGATATCATCGCCGAATTTTATGACATGTGTCTTTACAGGTATACGGGCATACCTCACACCGTCAACTGTGATATAAAGGTCTTTGATCTCATCGGGATATAATTCTTTTTCCATAAGTGCTATTTTAGCATCATATTTGTTATAATGTGAACATGAATTTCAATTATTATGATGAAAGGTATGCTGAAATAATTGCTCTTTTCGCTAATGGTGATGACAAAAAGGGTCTCTTAATGATCGAAGAAGAATTAGCTATGCCCTATCTGCCAAAAGATTTTGAAGATAAGATCATCGCCCTGAAAAAGAAGTATCAAAAAAAGGGAGATGACAAAAAGGGTTTAGATGCTGAAACAATTGAACATTATCTTTTAAACGGCAACGAAGCCGAGCAGTTATTAGCTGTTTATAATCTTTTGAAACTGAATCTTCGCAATTATGATGAACTGATAAGGAAATATCTTAAAGGATCAAAGTCAGCCGCTTCACAAGCGCTTTTGATTTCGGGGATGATCGAGCAGGGTCTAAACAGTGAATATCAAGTTTTAAAAGACGGAATGGCGTTTTCTTTTATACCTCTATATTGTGAAAATGTAGAGATGATGGACGGGTACTTGCAGGGTATAGCCTATCTTGAAGAAGTTTTTTTGAAAGATCCGGCTCTTTTGAATATGGCGAAGAAATTGATGGCTAAAGTGGCTTTCTCCTTTTTGCCTTTAAGTCTTGACGAAAGTGAAGGTATCCTTTATGCCAAAAGCATTGCCTTGTACATCTATGAATTATTTGCCGATGAGAAGTCTTTTGATGAATGCAAAGCTGTTTTACTAGACGATAGTACTAAACTTGTTCCAAAAGAAGAATTGGAGAGAATAATTGAATCATAAAAATAGCAATCTATATTTTATTCTGCTATAATATTTAGGCGAAATAGGAGGAATACATGGCAGAAGTAAAAAAAATTGCCGATGGCAAAATTGAATTGACCACAGTTTTAGATGGTGATAAATGGCAAGAAGCACAAAAGAAGGCTTTCAATAAATTAGCAAAAAACGTTGAAATAAAAGGTTTCCGTAAAGGGCAAGCTCCAAAACATATGGTTGAAAACAGACTGGGACAGGGCACGATCTTGGCTCAGGCTGCCGAGGATAAAGCCAATGAAATATTCAGAGAAGCCCTTGACCAAACCGGTATCGAGCTCATTGATAGAGCCGATCTCGATATAAAAGAGATCGACGATAAACATGTCGTATACATCTTCAATTGTCCGGTTAAACCGGATGTAGAACTGGGTGAATACAAAAACCTTGGTTACGCTCCAAAAGAAGCGACAGTCGAAGATGATGAAGTCGCAAAACAGATCGATATGATCCTTGAAAATAAGGCCGATCTTGAAATCAAAGAAGATGGCGTCGTAGAAAGCGGCGATACGGCTGTGATCGATTACGACGGCTTTAAAGACGGTGTCGCCTTTGCAGGTGGCCATGGCGAAAATTATGAGCTTGTCATCGGGTCGAATTCTTTTATTCCCGGCTTTGAAGATGCGCTTATCGGTATGAAGTCTGAAGAGACTAAAGAGATCAATTTGACATTCCCGAAAGATTACCACGCTGAGGAACTCAAAGGTCAGGATGTCGTCTTCAAAGTTACTGTTCACGAGATCAAAAGAAAAGTCCTGCCTGAACTAAATGATGAGTTAGTCAAGGAACTTGATATCAAAGACGTAAGTACACCTGATGAATTGAAAAAATATATCCATGATACGCTGTTTGACAGCAAAAAGCGTCAAAATGAAAACGAAGCTTTGAACGCGATTCTCGATAAAGTTTGCGATGGGGCCAAAGTCGATATCCCTCAGGTAATGATCGAAGACGAGATCGACCAGATGCTCGATGAGCTTGATCGCGATTTTCAAAATCAGGGATTTAGTTTAGATCAATACATGAAAATTACGTCGTCGACAAAAGACAAATTGCGCGAGAATATGAAGGTCGATGCTGAAAAGAGAGTTAAACTGCGTTTAGTTTTAGAAGAAATAGCTAAACTTGAAAACATCGAAGTCAGCGATGAAGACGTCAAATGCGAGATCGAAGATCTTGCGAATAAATACGGTCTAAAATCTGAAGATATGGAAAAGATGGTAAATAAGGACGCCATCAAAAAAGATCTCAGAATGCAAAAAGCTTTAGATGTCCTCAAAGCTTAACCTGAAACAAAAGACGCTTGAGCGTCTTTTCTTAAAAGGAGGTGAATCAAATGAGTGAAACATATATCATCCCACTGCTTTGTACAAGAGGTGTTATCGTATTTCCAAACCAACGAACCACTATCGATATCGGACGCAAGGAAAGCGTAGCCGCTATAAATAAAGCGATCACAAAAGGGACATACATCTTTGCGGTGTCACAAAAAAAGATCGATGTCGACCATCCGAATGCACAAGAGATATTTGATGTCGGAACTATTTGCCGAGTTGCAAAGATACCCGGTCAAAGTAAAGTCGACAGTCTTTTCACAACCACACTTGAAGGTGTCTATCGTGCGCGCGTTATTAAACAAATGGTCATCGATGGAATCAACAGTGTTGAGGTCGAAGTCGTTCACGATTACTATCAAGACGAAAGCGTTGTAAAGGACTTATTGCTCAGGGTATTGACTTCTCTTGACAAGATCAAGACCAGAGCTAAGATTCAAGTAAATATGGGATTTTTTAGCAATCTCAATACCGGAGCCGGTGCCGCTGAACTTACGGATTATTTTGCACAAGCCTATATCTCTGATTATGAGGAAAGGCAAAAATTTCTTGAAGAAGCCGATGTTACAGAAAGATTGATACTGACTTTGGAGCATATAAAAAGACAGATATCACTCGATCAGCTCGATGCCGATATTGAAGCTAAGGTTCGCGAAAGCATGGATGAGTCACAAAGAGATTATTATCTCAGAGAAAAATTAAAGGTGATCAAAGATCAATTGAGCTCTTCCGGCGGGATGAATACGGATGAGGATGAATTGCGTGAAACGGTAATGAATAATCCGTATCCGGAACATGTAAAAGAAAAAGCTCTCGACGAGATCGATAAGATGGAGCTTTTGCCGCCGGCCGGTGGTGAATACGGTGTCGTTAGAACGTATTTAGATTGGTTACTCAAAGTGCCATGGTGGCAAAAAAGTGAAGATAACGAAGATATCAACCTGGCCCGTAAAATACTAAACGAAGATCACTACGGTCTCGAAAAGGTAAAAGAGAGGATCTTGGAGTATCTAGCTGTAAAACAGATGACTTCATCCCTTAAAAGCCCGATCCTTTGCCTGGTCGGTCCTCCGGGTGTCGGTAAGACCTCACTTGCCAAATCCGTTGCTCGAGCTCTGAATCGTAAATTCGTTAAAGTATCGCTTGGCGGCGTACGTGATGAAGCAGAGATAAGGGGCCACAGACGGACCTATCTCGGTGCTCTTCCGGGAAGAATAATCCAGGGCATGAAGAAAGCAGAGACTACAAATCCGGTCTTCTTGATCGATGAGATCGATAAGATGGCTTCCGATTATAAAGGTGATCCTTCCAGCGCTATGCTCGAAGTGCTCGATCCTGAGCAGAACAGTGCTTTTTCTGATCACTATCTAGAAGAGCCCTACGATCTGTCAGACGTCCTTTTCATAGCGACTGCAAACTATATTGAAAATATACCGACAGCTTTAACAGATCGTTTGGAGATCATTGAGCTTTCGTCATACACTGAGTATGAAAAGCTGAACATCGCCAAGGAACATCTTGTCGATAAGCAGTTGACCGCAAATGGTCTGAATCACAATCAGTTTATTTTGGATGATGAATACATACTTTACTTGATTCGTCATTATACAAGAGAAGCCGGAGTCAGACAGTTAGAAAGAGTAATCGGTTCACTTTGCCGCAAGGTAGTTTTGGAGATACTCTCAAACGAAAAGAAAAAAGTCAGAATTACAAAAAAGCTTATAAACACGTGGTTGGGTCCGGAGATCTTTGAATACGGTGTAAAAGAGCGAAAGGACCAAGTAGGTGTCGTTACCGGTTTGGCATATACTTCCTTCGGTGGCGATGTCTTGCAAGTCGAGGTCAACTATTTTGAAGGAGATGGCAAATTCATTGTTACCGGCCAGCTCGGTGATGTGATGAAAGAGTCGACAAGGATAGCCCTTGACTATATAAAGGCTAATGCGCAAAAATATCACATCGATCCCAAGTTTTTCGACGAGCATGATATCCATGTGCACGTACCCGAAGGTGCTGTACCAAAAGATGGACCAAGCGCAGGTGTTACCCTTACTACGGCAATCGTTTCAGCGATCACAAAACTACCGGTACATGCCGATCTGGCAATGACCGGTGAAGTGACTTTAAGAGGAAATGTCTTACCGATCGGTGGGTTAAAAGAAAAATCACTCGCGGCCCACAGAAGTGGCATCAAGACCATTATCATCCCTAAACAAAACGTTAAAGACTTAAGAGATATTCCACAAACCGTAAGAGATGAGATAAACTTTGTTCCGGTAGAAAATGTCGAGCAAGTCTTGAGAAGAGCACTCGTACGTCATCATGCTTAAATTCATAAAAAGCGCAAAACGAAAAGATGAATTCCCCAAAGGATTAAAACAAGTTGTCTTCGTCGGCCGCAGCAACGTCGGTAAATCATCGCTTTTAAATGCCGTCTACAACCAAAAGATCGCCTACGTCGGCAAAAGACCCGGTATGACAAAAATGTTGAATTTTTTTGAAGTCGATGAGCGCTACTTGGTCGTCGATGTCCCGGGATACGGTTTTGCTAATCGTAGTAAAAATGAGATCGTCGAATTCGCAGCGATGATGGATGATTTTTTCTCCGATGCGGATTCGATCGCTTTAGTGGTAATGATAATCGATTGCCGACATAAACCGACTCAAGATGATATCGCGATGATCGAATATCTCAGATATCACCATTTAAAGGTGCTCGTGGTCTGCAACAAAACGGATAAAGTCTCCGGCAATGAATTGCATAAAAATGTGCGGATGATCGCCGATAACTTAAACATCGATGTAAGATACATGATACCGACAAGCGCCCTTAATAAAAAAGGCATAAATGAAATAAAAACTTATATAGATACTTGTACTGAGTAATACAACTTTGGTATATTATTTAAGACTGAGAAGAGAAAGAAAGTCAAGATCAGTGACATCAGAGATATCTTGGTGCTGAGAAAGATACGCAGGGTCTTGAAACGGTCATCTCGGAGTCGATTGCTGAATTGAGTAAGTATATCCGTATATTCTGCGTTAAAGAAAATGAGGTCTCGTCTCTTGAGATGAATTAAGGTGGTATCACGCAATGTCGTCCTTTAGGGGACGACTTTTATTTTAAGGAGGAAAAATGTTAGACAATAAGTATGATTTTAAAAAAGTTGAAACCGGAAAATATGATAACTGGATCAAAAAGGGTTATTTTGAAAGTGGTGATCTGTCAAAAAAACCTTATTGCATAGTCATACCGCCACCAAACGTTACCGGTAAACTGCATTTAGGACATATGATGGATAATACGATGCAGGATCTGCTGTGTCGTTATCATCGGCTTAAGGGAGAAGATGTTCTATGGGTTCCGGGAATGGATCATGCCGGAATCGCTACTCAGGCAAAGGTCGACGAAAGATTAAAAAAACAAGGTATTTCAAGATATGATCTGGGTCGTGAGAAATTCTTGGAAAAAGCTTGGGAATGGAAGAGTGAGTATGCCGATTTCATCCATGAGCAATGGCGCAAATCCGGTATATCGGTCGATTATCGCAAAGAACGCTTTACCCTTGATGAAGGTCTTTCTAAAGCTGTCGTCAAAGTTTTTGTGCAGTATTACAAAGAAGGATTGATATACCAGGGCAAGCGGATCATAAATTGGGATCCTGTCGCCAAGACAGCCCTTAGCAATATCGAGGTTATTCACAAAGATGTAAAGGGCAAGATGTATTACTTTTTATACGATGTCGTCGACAGCGATGAGCAATTCGAAGTCGCTACAACCAGACCGGAGACAATGTTTGGCGATGTCTGTGTCGTCGTAAATCCAAAAGATGCCAGACTCAATCATCTGATCGGCAAAAAGTGTGTAAATCCGGCAAACGGCCAGATCTTACCGATAATAGGTGATGACTATATTGAGATCGGCTTTGGCAGCGGTGCCATGAAATGCACGCCGGCCCACGACCCAAACGATTATCAAATAGCCCTAAGACATGATCTTCCGATGCCGATCTGTATGCACGAAGATGCTACGATGAATGAATTGGCTGGCGAATGTGAAGGCCTTGACAGATACGAATGCCGTGATCGATTGGTCGAAAGAATAAAACAAGAGGGCCATTTCATCAAAGAAGAAGAAATAGTCCACAGTGTCGGTCATAGTGAAAGGACCGGAGTAATGATCGAACCATATCTTTCAAAACAATGGTTTGTCAAGATGAAACCATTAGCTGAAGATGTCTTAAAAGCGCAAAGCGATCCGCAAACAAAGATCAATTTCTATCCGAAACGATTTGAAAAGACATTCACACAATGGTTAGAAAACATTGATGATTGGTGTATATCAAGACAATTGTGGTGGGGACATCGGATCCCAGTCTACTATAATAAAGAAACCGGTGCTGTTTATTGTGAAGAGGAACCACCGGTTGATATCGAAAATTACGTTCAAGACGAAGATGTTTTAGATACTTGGTTTTCCAGTGCTCTCTGGCCGTTTAGCGTTTTGGGATGGCCAAAAGAGACCGATGATCTAAAGCGGTACTTTCCGACTTCCTGTCTTGTGACCGGATATGACATCATCTTCTTCTGGGTTGCCAGAATGGCTTTCAGTGCCCGCCATTTCATGCACGATGTTCCTTTCAAAGATTGTTTGATCCACGGTCTGATCCGCGATGAGAAGGGCCGTAAAATGTCTAAATCATTGGGCAACGGCATCGATCCAATCGATGTCATCGACGAGTATGGGTGCGATGCTTTGCGGTTTTTCATCCTGACAAATGCCGCTCCCGGCTTAGATACCAATTATTCTAAACAAAAAATGGATGCGGCTTGGAATTTCATCAACAAGCTTTGGAATGCCGCTCGTTTTGTCCTTATGAATGCTGATGATCAGGATATCGATCTCAGAGCACACCTGACTAACAATATCGACCACTGGATCTATGATCGTCTGAATCATGTGATCGAACAGGTGACTTTGAATCTCGACCGTTATGAATTCGGAATTGCCGGAAATGAATTATCGGATTTTGTCTGGAATGATTTTTGCAGCAATTATATCGAATTCACTAAATCCAATCTAAACGAACCCAAGACAAAGGCGGATACCGTTAATAACCTCGTCTATGTGTTAGATAATATCTTGAGATTGCTGCATCCTTTCTTGCCGTTTGTAACCGAAGAGATCTATCAGGAAATACATGGGAAAGAGTCGTCTGTATGTGTCAGTGACTGGCCTTTAAAGATTGATGGTGTCGATAAAAAAGAGGCGGCGGAAGTAGAAGTATTGATCGCGATCATCAAGCAGGTCAGAGAACTGCGTGCAGCAAATAATATCAAGCCAAACAAAGATCTCAAGATGCGCCCAAAACTCCAATTTGAACTCGAAGATAATCTGAAGACACTTCTTTATAAGATGTGTCATGTAGTCATCAGCGATGATTTACAAGGTGAAACACTTATAAGACCAATCGGTGAAAATACGATCGAGTTCATGATGTCTGAGATCGTTGATGTCTCTGAAGAGATCGCCAAGATCGAAAAAGAATTGGAAACTCTGACAAAAGAATTGGAGAGATCCAAAAACATGTTAAACAATCAGAATTTCTTAAATAAAGCTCCAAAGGCAAAGATCGAGGAAGAGAGACAAAAGCAGATCAATTATCAAGCCTCATATGACACTTTGTGTTTAAAGTTGACACAACTAAAAGGTCAAGGTCATGAATAAGAAAAAAACGCTTTTATT